>NZ_JACJSA010000015.1 GCF_014697545.1 Oscillatoria sp. FACHB-1407
ATCGAGGAGTTCAGGTCGAAAAGTCATAGTACGAGTGTCTCGGGTCTAGTAGTTCATTAGATCTCATTTCTGACCTTTGACACAATCTAATTTACAATCCCAATACAAGCGATCGCTCTGACATGAATAGCTTGTCAAAATTGTCACTTAAAGATTGTTGTACTAATTGTTGTGAGTGGATTTGAAAATTCCTCGTACGATTCATTAACTGGGGCAAATGCTCTGATTGGAAGTACTGGGCTTTACACAATCAACCTCAACCGAACTGCCCAACCGTAACATTCTTAGATGGAGCGATCGCCCCCAAAAAATCCGGCATTGCTGCCGGATCAGATGTCTCCAGTTAAGGCAATATCAGCGACTATTCGTATTCCTCTTCGCTGTTTTCGTCATATTCCTCATCAGACTCCTCATCGTATTCTTCGCTTTCCTCGTCGTACTCAGCTTCATAGTCTTCGCTGTCTTCGGCATACTCCTCGTCAGACTCCTCATCGCTCTCTTCGTTGCTTTCGCCATCAAAGCTATAGCTATAGTCTTCGTCAATGGCGTACTCCTGACAAAGAGCCTCTAGGTTTTCCAGAAAATCTGTGGAATCCTCGATTGTCAGATCAAAGTTGAGAATATCAAGGTGAATGGTGCCTTCGTCGTTCTCTTCGTAGTTGTAGTCAAAGTAATAGTCTTCTTCACTTTCGACATACTCCAGGCACAAAGCATCTAATGCTTCTGCAAATCCTTCAGGATCTTCTGTGGTGATGTAGAAGTCATACAGTAGTAGAGAATTTTCATCGGCGAAGGAGGATTCATCCTCTTCCCAAACATCTGCTGTGAAATCGAGATCATTTACCGATTTAATGATCCACGAGTCATGACCGTTATAGTCTGAATGCATGACGTAATCGTAGGGAATGTAGCAATAGCCGCGATCGCCCCAGTCTGATCCCCATGAATTTCTGACAATAAACATCCGGTCTTTGTCGGAGTAACCCACACACAACATGGCGTGCCACGCATGGGTTTCTCGCACATCTTCAGATCGTTTGGGCAATGAGATACGACCTCGATTTTCAGTCGCAGTATTGAAGGATTCAAATAGGTTGAGAGCAAAGGCGATCGGATATCCTTCAGCCAGAGTATGTCGCCACAAATCTAAATCCGTTTCAATAAACTCTGCTTCAGTAATCGTAAAATTAGCTGCATTCTCATAAGCCGACTCATCAGGCTCATCAAAAATCATCGCTTCATCATTGAGCCACAAGTCCTCGCAACAAGCCCCATGTTCAATCAAACTCTCGATCGCACAATACATCATGGTGCCGCTATCTTCGTGCTGGCTATCGTGTCGTGCCCGTGCGTTGTAATACACAAATAAACGGCTGATATCCCCAGACTCACCGAATTCGCGCTTAGCCAGGTATTCATAAGCACCTACAAAGGCATTCGCAACACAGCTATTGCCAACTTGCTCTTCGACATCCGTCATAAACTTTCGCAGATCAACCCGATGGGGCAATTGTTGTTGCCCAAATCGACCCGCCTGATGAGATTTGGCATGGTCTGGGCGAGCACCGACTTGATAGCCACCAACACGATATTTGAGGTTCGTACCCATTCAAAGAACTCCTGTGAAGATTGCCCACTTAGTATCTTGGGTACTCAAATATACCCAGACATCTGGCTGCGCTCCCACAGTTAGATAATTCTTCAAAAAGTACGTAAAGGGCTGAGGGGTAGAGGGTGGGTGAGTACGTTGCATTGCTGAATGTTGAAGCACCACCGCACGCTAGTACATCATTCAAGTAGTGTCACACCATTTGCAGATTATTACTCCCTACTCCCTACTCCCTATTTCCCACTCCCCTCTGGCTATTGCTGCCGTTGAAGTTGCTCCCATTGTTGAATAATGGCTTGCAATTGGGGAGGCAACTGATCTAGGGCAATATCTGTGTATTGGGTCGTACCGGATTGGCTGGTGAGGGTGATCGTGAAGTAGTCAGCCGATCCCTGGGGGGCAGGATAAGTCAACCCGTTGAAATTTTGAAATTGGTGTTGCTCTAGAAACTGGATAAACTGCTCAATTTGTTGAGGGGTGAGTTGATTGAGCAGATGGGGAACAGAGGAGCCATCGGCATGAGGTGGGGGTTGCATCACTTGCCCATCAGCTAACAGCATCACTTGAATACTTTGACCTGCAAAACCCCCCTCACGACTCATTTGAAATATGACTTCCGATCCTAAGTTAGGACGGGTCGAGTCTGGCATAAATTGAGGAACGAGGCTTGTATCACTGGCTGTTGTATTGAGACTAATGCCTGATCCGTCACCGTTCATGTGATAAACCCAGCTTTGTGAGGGGCTACTGACCACTGCCCGCCATCCTGAAATACCGATCGCCGCGCAGGCGTCATTAGGGACATAAATGCCTAAACAACCATCCCAGAACTGCGGTTCTGCGCTCACAACCTCTAACTCAGAAACAGGTACTCCAGACTCGGTAGAGGCGTGTTGTAGGAGGCGATCGCTCACGGTAGAGGGGAGGGTTTGCGAGTCTCTGGACAGGCGCAAGCTTCGTCCAGCTAAATCAGTGTGATAGACCAACCGCTGTTGTCCATGAGTCACAGTAATCTGCCAACCAGGGACAGTTACTAAAGCACATGACTCATTGATGTCACCTAACCCCAAACAACTATCTGACCAGATGCGGCGTTGGTAGTCCTGAATTTGCAATTGATCCCGTGAAATACCCAACCGTTGAGATGCATCCAACAACACCTGATTCGCTACAATTCGAGGCAGAGATCGGTTAGTTGTGGTAGCAGATGCCTGAGCAGAAAGGGTAACCGATTGATTCAGTGAAGTAGCCATTGCGGGTTGGCTGAGGCTAGGCAGGGCAATTGCACTGAGAGCAAGCAAGGACACTAATCCTGACCGATAGGGTAGCAGCCAGGAACGAAATAAATTAGAGGAAACCAACATAACCATAACTGTTGACTCAACAAGAAGAGGAAGCCATAAATCGCTTTACTTCTCTACCGTAATCGGTGTTTGAGGGGATGCAAGGGTGGTTACAAAATTGGTGACAAGAATAAATAGCCTTCTATGGCAACTGTCGAGACAGTTGATCGCAATCAGCTTTGCACTCTTTTCACCTGCAACACTGTCCCCTTGACCCATTACTGGGTGCCAAATGGTTATGTGAGGGAATAGGATTTTGTAACAACTTTGTCACTTTTAATCTCGACAAAAATGTGAAACCTTGAGACGCTCTCATAAAAAACAGCTCTATGAAAGTATGGGATTCGAGCAGAATGCTTCAATAGGAGAGCCTTTACAACAAGCGATCTGTGAAATGAGGCTTGCAACAATCTGAGAGTTATGTGTCTATATATAACAATTCAGATTTTTCGTTAATAAATGTTGCAGCTCCTTGATCCCGTTGCTAGGGTGTGTAGGTACGATTTTCTGGTTACGCCTCTGGAGGTGCTATTGATGCGTTATGTTGCTCCCGATGCTTTGCCAGCTGGCTGATACTCAATCCCCCTTGGGGTGATGTAACAGCAACCAGCAATGGCTATTCTCTGAAAACGGACTGGATGCTGTTGAATAACTCAATTGAGTTGTCAGTTTTGACATTTACCCGTCGTTCCAATGTGTACTCAGAATGATTGGATCTGATTTGTTTCACTCAATCCCCATGAGCCTACCCAGTTGAGATAAACAGTTCAATTCATTCGTTGTTTTAGGTTCGAGTCATTTCTTGTCTTACTCAGTGCCACTCGCCTTGAGATGTCTACTCTGACTCACTAAACGTTAAGCCCTGTTGATTCAAATTCCAAACCCCCTGGATTCTTGTCAGAGTTTTAGTTTGAGACATCTATATCAACTGTCAAGACAGTTCGGACAAGGAGGTGTGGAGGCTTCGTCCCCAGCCAGGGGTTCCATCCCTGTACTCCGTCCTCACTGGTGCTTTGGTTGATATATCAGGCAGATGGCAACTGTGCGTTAGACCCCAGACCTGGAGGTTATGTATGGATATTCGTGGAAAAACTGCTCTCATTACGGGAGCTTCCCGTGGAATTGGACGTGCGATCGCCCTGGAATTTGCCCGTCAAGGAATTAACCGAGTGCTGCTCGTAGCCCGTGATTCGCAACGATTGGCAGAGGTAGCTGACGAAATTCGATCGCTAAATGTGGAGGCTATTCCTCTAACAATTGACTTGAGCCAACCCATCGAAGTGAGTATCGCTGTAGCACAAGCATGGCGCGATCATGGACCCGTCCATATTCTGGTGAACTGTGCTGGAGTCGCTCATCAGGCGACGTTTTTACAAACTCGTCTGCCACAGGTGCAGCAAGAGATCGCCACTAATCTGATTGGCATGTACACCATTACGCGCTTGGTTGCTCGCCGCATGGTGGCTCAACGAGAAGGGGCGATTGTGAATGTGTCTAGTTTGATGGGCAAATTAGCCGCTCCAACGATGGCAACTTATTCAGCGACTAAATTTGCCATTCTCGGCTTTTCGCAAGCCCTCCGAGGTGAACTGGCAGCCCACAATGTCAAAGTGATTACGCTGTTGCCCACCCTAACGGACACTGACATGGTGCGGCATTTGCAGTGGTTTCGGTGGATTATGCCTGTCTCCTCGCAACAAGTTGCAGAAACTCTGATGGTTGGACTGAAACGGGGATCCAACGAAATTTTGGTGGGTTGGCAGAGCCATTTAGCCGTCTGGTGCAACCGGATTGCCCCCTGGATCATGGAAAAGATCTTGCTGCTTGCCGCACCGTTGCCTAGAAAACCGCAAAAGGTCTATCCAGAACTGCGGAAAGCGGGATAATCAGCCTCTCAGTTCTCACCAAGGTTCAGTTCCTGAAAAAAGGGCGATCGCCCACACTTAGCGATCGCCCCAGACGCGATTCATTCCCCTGGTTCACTACAGGCTTGTTAACCAACCGATCACGCCGTGTCCAGTAACAGCTTCTAAAACCAATACTGAAACGAAGCCAATCATGGCAAGTCGTCCGTTGAGCTTCTCAGCATATGCGTTAAATCCAAATTGCTGAGTGTCATCTACGTACACCTTAGGCTCAACAGCGTACATGTTGGCGCGTCCACCCTCTTCCATCACCTGTCCACGAACCATGTTAAATTCCTCTTCCTTAAGCTTGTGTAACAAAATATAACACAATGTAAAGAAATATCTCAAGGATTTTAATTCTTGCAGTGACTGAGTAGGTGAGAACGCAGCTCAGCGATCGTTCTGGGAGGAACTCGTTGAGCCCGCTGATGCTCTGGCAGGGCATACCAAACTTCTAACAGAGTTGGAATGCCCAGTTGCAATTGCTCTAATAAAGCGACATTGGCAAACACCGTATTGGTTTGATCCGATAACACCATCTGCCCTTCGTGGAGCACAATGATCTGATCTGCCCAGGCATAGGCAAGGTCAATATCGTGGGTTGCCATCACAACAGTGGTACCACTGGCATGAATGCGGTCTAATTCTTGAAATAAGTTGTGAGTTTGTCGGTTGTCCAAGTAAGCAGTCGGCTCATCTAACAACAAAAGTTTGGGTTGGAGTGCCATCACGCCTGCGATCGCGATCCGGCGTTTTTGCCCCAAACTTAGATGATGCAGCGGAAAATTCGCCAATTCCGTTAAGTTAAAGTCCTTTAGCGTCTGCTGCAATCGTTGTTTGATTTCTGTCGGTGGCAATTGCAGATTACAAAGTCCATAGGAAATATCTTCTGCAACGGTCGCAGCAACCAATTGTCGTTCTGGGTCTTGAAACGTTAATCCAATATGTTGTCGCCACAGGTTCAATGAAGCGGGGGTGTATTGCAGTGGGCTTCCCTGCCAATAAATCACTCCAGATGTACAGCGATACAAGCCATCCGCGAGAAATAGAAGTGTCGATTTACCGCATCCATTGTGTCCTAAAATTGCAGTCTTTTGACCACCTGTAATAGTTAGGTTTAAGTTTTGGATGGCGGGATGTTTGCCTCCAGGATAGGTGTAGCAGACATTGCGAAATTCGAGTAGCGGAGTGGACATGAACGAGAGGGAGTAGGGAAGTGAAGGAGTGGAGGAATGGAGGAGTAGGGAGTGGGGGAGACAAAAAATCTAAAATCTAAAATCTAAAATTACTAATCCGATACACCCAACTAGAGATTCAATCGCATAACGTTTTGAGTAAATATACGATTGATCAGAATACACTTGAAAGTTGCCGTTAAATCCACGAGCCATAAGAGCTAGAGAGAAATAGTGATACTGTTGAAGCGATCGCACGAGTAGTTGACTCACAACTAATCCCACACTATACATCCACCGTTTTCGGGTGCGATAACCTCCGCGCGATCGCTGTGCTAACTGCAATTCAGCAACTACTTCTAGAAATAGAAATACAAATCGATACATCAGCAACAACAGTTCTGTAATGAGGGTAGGAACACGCCATTGCCGCAACACTTGTAACAGGTCGGTGAATGGAATAGTAAACAACACAAATAACAAACAGGAGGTACACGCTAGCGATCGCGCCCCAATCTGCATCGCTTGAAGTAACCCACTCCGACTGATAAACAGATACCAGTTTCCCAGCGTGACTCCTGCCATGGGATCGAGTTGCCCAGTGGCAATCTGCTCTACAGAGACAATACTTATCATTAAGGCTGGAATGCTGGTTAGCAGGAATAATCCAGCAACCATCATTGCATTCCCATAAATCTTGGCTGGAATGCGAGCATAGCCCACTGTCCACACTCCCAACCACGCGGCAATCAACAGTTGCAAAATAGGATGAACCATCAGTGCAATGAGTAACACGGCGATCACAAAGCAGAGTTTTTGCTGAGGTGATATATGCCGCAAATGATTGGTGTAGGTATAGACATCCAGGTGATGATGCATATCTGGTGTGGGTATCTCGCCCGCGTACTTCCCCTATGTCATTTTGGATTTTGGATTTTAGATTGTGAATGGTGGCTAATTACACTCTCATTCTCGTTTCTGGTTTTGGTGTGTTTGTCTACCCCGATGTAGTCCAATTACATATCCAATGACACCTGCACCTAGAGCGGCTTGTACTGCAAATAACAGCGACTCAACTTCACTACTTGCTGGTTCAAATAGTGGATTAACCCAGGGTTGATAGTTGGGATTCGTCTCTTGAATGAGCACCTCTGCTTCGCCATCGGCTCCGCTAAAGTCGGCTCCGCGCACTAAGATGAGTGGGGCGATCGCCAACGCCAACACCCCTGCCACTAACAGCCAATTGTTCCAACTACGATGAGTTCGGTTCATCGGTTATGGCTCCTGTTTGATCAAATTGAGAACCTTCAGTTCGTCTCGGCTATAGGATTGCAACCAATTCCACACCAGCACGGTTAATAACCCCTCGCTAATGGCTAACGGCAGTTGAGTGATCGCGAAAATACTCGCAAACTTAGTGAAGGCAGCTAACACGCCTCCACTTGCCGCTGGAAACGCCAATGCCAACTGCATCGACGTCGTGACATAGGTGAGCAGATCGGCTAACATTGCCGCCAGGAAAATAGCCAGTGTTTGTCTACCAGTTGAATGCATCATCAACTGATACACGCCGTAGGCGACAAACGGACCTACGACTGCCATCGATACCGCATTCGCCCCAAATGTGGTTAACCCACCGTGCGCTAACAACAGTGCCTGAAACAGGAGAACGAGCGCACCCAGAACAGACATGACAGATGGGCCAAACAGCACCGCTCCTAATGCCGTTCCTGTGGGGTGAGAACTACTGCCTGTGACCGAGGGGATCTTGAGAGCCGACAGCACGAAGGTAAACGCCCCTGCCAATGCCAATAGGAGCTTGGTTTCAGGATGCTGCTGTGTGAGGCGAGTCAGCGATCGCAACCCCCACAAAAAGAATGGAATAAACATTGCCCACCAGAAGGTTGCCCAACTCATCGGCAAAAACCCTTCCATAATGTGCATTGCCTGGGCAGGTGCCGGAGAGCCAACAACCAGATAAAAACTAAGCCCTGCCATCATCGCAAGGCGTAACCATTGATGCGGTTTCATGCCTGTCTGTCACCTCGCAGACTAATTTCAACATGGGTCTTCTATCGGCGGGCATCCTGACTTACACGATTTAGGAGTTTGAATTTCGGATTTTGGAGAGATAAACGCCAAAATCTAAAATCAGCAATCCAAAATCGGCTTACAGTTGCGGGACAGCGTTGGATTTGCA
Organism: Oscillatoria sp. FACHB-1407; assembly: GCF_014697545.1. Taxonomy (GTDB): domain Bacteria; phylum Cyanobacteriota; class Cyanobacteriia; order Elainellales; family Elainellaceae; genus FACHB-1407. The sequence continues at coordinate 8,235 of NZ_JACJSA010000015.1, forward strand.
CCAAACTTTCCCCCTTGCGTCTGATGGCTGCTCCCCATCAGAACCGATCAGCACCTTAGGACTGTATCACTGTCGGTTGCAATACTCAACCGCACTGTTACTCACTGCAATATCAGTCCATTAGTTATGAGGTAGCAGCAATTTATAATAGATAACAATTGCTGGGGAAGGACTGATGACGTTACAAGAGCTACAAAGTCAGGCATTGCAGTTGTCTACTGGCGATCGCTGGCAGTTGGTACAGGTTCTTTTAGACTCTCTGAAACGAGAAGTAACTCTCAAGCCTAAGCGGGAGAACCTGTCACGTTTGCGAGGGGTTGCTAAGATTTCGGCAGCTACAGGGGAAAGTAACACCCAAGCAGATTAGAAGATGCAATACAGTATGCTTGTGCGGTAGCCTATGGCGTTGATGCGATCGTAACTCGTGATGCCTCTGGATCTATAAATGTGGAAGTTCCTGTAGTCTTGCCTGAAGATATTGATACTATTTGATAGTATCAATCGTGTTGAGTGAAGCAATTAAAGCAGGGTTTAGCGCGTCATAACAAATCACTGCGCCGGAACGCTGCAAACCATTGGGTTGAGTTACACAATTGGTTGAGTTGCACAATTGGTTGAGTTACACAGATTAACTGCATCTGGGGGTTTCAAAAGTCCTGGTATACGGATCAAGGGATATACAACGATTGATTGTTCAACTATTATCAATTGCAAGAAAATGAAATGTAGTGTGTGAATGAGAGGAAGAGAGGGTGGCTCGTAAGCAATCTAAAGGAACTTGCACGTACTGTGGTAAAGAGCTGGCAAAAGCAGGGATGACTAAACATCTTGTGACCTGCTCAAAGCGACAGGAGGCGATCGCCACGGCTGAGATGAAAAAGGGCACCAGTGAATCGCTTTATCACTTACGGGTTCAAGATGCTTACAACAGTGCGTTTTGGCTTGACCTGGAGATACGCGGCTCCAAAAGCTTAAAGGATCTCGATACTTATCTACGGGGAATTTGGTTGGAGTGTTGTGGTCACATGAGCCAATTTTCGTTGGGAGGCGCGTTTGCACGAGAGATCGGCATGAGCCGCAAAATTGGTGAGGTGTTTCGACAGGGTGGTGAACTCACCCATGTCTACGATTTTGGAACGTCCTCAGAAACGCTGGTGAAATATGTTGACGAGCGTGAAGGGAACCCCTTAACCAACAAGGCGATCGCCCTCATGGCGCGAAATAACATGCCAGAGTATCCGTGCATGGAGTGTGGCAAACCTGCCACTCATTTGTGTATGGAATGCCTGATCGATGAGCAAACAGAAGGGGTGTTGTGTGATGAGCACACCGAAAATCATCCCCATGATAACTACGGTGAACCCATTCCACTGGTCAATTCTCCCCGCATGGGAATGTGCGGATATGACGGTCCTGCTGAGCCACCTTATTAAAAGAGAGAAAAAAGAAGAGAGAAGAGAGAAAAGAGAAGGATAAAGGCTGAAAGATAAAAGGAGGGATTGTTCACGAATGAGTGCATCACCCCCTTTTATCCTTTATTCTTCAGCCTTTAGCCTTTAACTAAGCTTGCTCCCAAAGCTCTCGCACGCCACCTTCGGGCATCCAGCTTGCAATCTCCTGGATTCGCTCAGGAGAGAGTTCTCGCTTGGTTGCTGCAAAGACGGCTCCAACGGCTCGTTTGCGATCGGCATCTTTGTGCTCAAATCCTCTCTCAAAGCCACCTTCGTTAGCAACTCGGAAGAAGAAGCGATCGGAGTCGATGTTAAAGACGCCAGGACCATGCCACGGTGGACGTACCCGGCTCAAAAAGTTCACCAGAGGGTTCGTGTCTCTCCACAGATCGGCGATTTCAAATTGCAATGCCCTTTCGTTAGTCGGCATCACATCTTCGTGCAACTCACCTTCTACACGATCGGCAGCTTCAGTGGTCATTAAGTCACGCATGACGCGAAACACAACTTCTGTAAAGTCTCTGGCATCGTAGGGATCGGCAAACCCCCCGTCAACCATGACTTTTTCCAAGAAAGAACGATCCTTGTCAGCGATCGCGACTCGTTCATCTTCAATCTCTGTCGGATCGATTTCTGGTAAATTTTTGCTCAATGTATCATCTGGCATTTGTGGTTCCTTTATTTATTGTTTGGCAATAATATTCACTTTGAATCCAGATTACGCAGACACGAGTTTTTTGAAATCTTTCATAGGTTTTAAGAGATATCTATACAAAAGATAGAAATTTGGCTGTAGAAACATGACCTTAAAGAATCACACCTTGCTGATGAAGCCTGATGAAGTCGAAAAGGTGCATCATTACGGTTCCGTCAGTTCTTCCCATCGCGTGCTATTCTTTAGGGTGGTATCGGTTCTGATGGGGAGCAGCCATCAGACGCAAGGGGGAAAGTTCGGTGCAAATCCGACGCTGTCCCGCAACTGTAAGCCGATTTTGGATTGCCGATTTTAGATTTTTGGACATCACTCCTTCAAAATCCGAAATCCAAATCGTGTAAGTCAGGATGCCCGCCGATCGCTATCCATCGTTACTCAATATCTGCGAGGTACAGATTGTGTCTAAAGCTGAGTCTAAAGTTTTCTGTCAATACAGCGGCCAATACAGCGGCGAACAGGTTGTGGCAAATTTACCTGATGGCTGCCGGTGGTGTCATTAGTCTCATTGCGTAGTTGACTTCATCACGGAACTAACCCCATCGTTTTCGCCAAAGTAAGTCGTTCTATGAGGCAAGACGTATGATGGGGTTGGTACTGCGCCTGATCTCGCAACCGACCAAAGTCGATTCTATTGGCGAATATTTGTTGGTGAACATCTGTTGGTAAACGTATGGGTGACAAGGTTCAGCCTGACGTTTGGCTCTGCAACTGTCTTAGTGAAGTCTAAAGCGATCGCTTCGAGATTCCTTATAAGAGATTTTATTGAATGGAAACTACGGTTAAAAAGTCGGATTTTGTTCTAGCTCCCTACATGAAGAGCAATGATTGGCGAGCGATTTATCAAATTCTGAATACAATAATTCCCTATATTTTCTGCTGGTTCTTGGCAGTTAAAGCCGCCACAATCTCCCTTTGGTTGTTGCCACCCATCCTGGTTTTGATCACACTTTTTTCAGTCCGTTGTTTTTCGTTAATGCATGATTGCGGGCACTATTCCCTGTTTCGCTCAAGACGAGTCAATCGGGTTGTTGGCTTTATATTGGGTGTGATTAACGCTATTCCCCAATATCCCTGGTCGCGAGGACATGCTTATCACCACAAAACAAATGGCGATTGGCAGCGATATCGAGGACCTTCCGCGCTGCTCTCAACCGAGCAGTTTGCCAACCTTACCCCTGCTGCTCAACAACGATATGAGTGGCTCAGGCATCCATTGATGATTTTTCCTGGAGGGTTTTTCTACCTCGCTATTAAACCAAGGCTGGCTTTAATTAAAGGAATTTATGGGTTTATCGGTCATTCCCTGACGTGTCTCAGACGCAATCCGACAATGGGTTTTGCAACTATTATTTCTTCCTACCAATCTAGAAATTGGTATACAGCAGGTGAGTTTTGGGATCTCTTATTCAACAATATTTGTGTCATTAGCAGTTGGATTTTGCTGGCTCACTGGTTAGGATTTGGGTTCTTCTTCAGTGTTTACTCAATCACACTCATGTGTTCTGCGGCAATCTTTATCTGTGTCTTTTTTGTACAACACAACTTTGATACGTCTTACGCTCATAAAACAGAAGGATGGAATTATTTGTTGGGGGCGATCGAAGGTAGTAGTTATCTAGAGTTGCCCACCGTTTTAAGGTGGTTTTCCGCAGACATTGGATATCACAATGTGCATCATCTTTCTGAAAGAATTCCCAACTACAACCTCAAAGCCTGTCACAACGCTAACCTTCATCTGTTGACTCAGGTCAAAACCTTGCGAATGGCAGACATGTCCGATTGTTTCAAATATATTCTTTGGGATGCTGATTCGAGTTGCCTGACATCGATCGCCTCATTTCGTCAAGCGGCTCAGTCTATCGGCATTGAAGAACTCGATCCTTGCCATCAAACAAGCAAGGAAAATGCAATAGTCAACCAAGGTGAGGCTTAATTGGCATGACTTTATTTCTAGCTGTTCTCGGAATTTTTCTGGCGTTATTGGCGGCAGGCATTGCCCTTTACTTGCTGACGGCTCGTCGTTATCAGTCTTCTGACTCGGTTGCCATCTCCTACGATGAGTGGACTGAGGACGGCATTTTGGAATTCTATTGGGGCGAGCATATTCACCTGGGTCACTACGGTTTGCCTCCCCGACGCAAAAACTTTTTGGTCGCTAAATCAGACTTTGTACATGAAATGGTGCACTGGGGCGGTTTAGACAAGTTACCAGCAGGTACTACGGTCTTAGACGTGGGCTGTGGCATCGGCGGCAGCAGTCGCATTCTGGCGCGAGACTACGGGTTCGCGGTCACTGGAATTACCATCAGTCCCCAACAGGTGAAACGGGCGCAAGAACTCACCCCCAAAGATCTGAACGCGCAGTTTCAGGTGGATGATGCGATGGCGATGTCCTTTCCAGATGCCAGTTTTGATGTGGTCTGGTCGATCGAGGCAGGTCCTCACATGCCCGATAAAGCGGTGTTTGCCAGAGAGTTGATGCGCGTGTTGAAGCCTGGTGGTGTGCTAGTAGTCGCCGATTGGAACCAGCGAGATGCGCGTAAAAAACCACTTAATTTTTGGGAAAAACCTGTAATGCGGCAATTGCTCGATCAGTGGTCACATCCTGAATTTGCCAGCATCGAGGGCTTTGCGGAACTGTTGGAAGCAACCGGATTTGTTGCCGGAAACGTGACAACCGCAGATTGGACCGTTCAAACGTTGCCCTCCTGGTTGGATTCTATCTGGCAGGGAATCGCTCGACCCACTGGATTGATTCGTTTCGGGGTGTCAGGTTTCATCAAATCATTGCGAGAAGTTCCCACGTTGCTGTTGATGCGTCTGGCATTTGGCACTGGGTTGTGTCGCTTTGGCATGTTTCGGGCTGTGCGAAAGCCGACGGAATCAACAAACGGGTTGCGGGAGGAAGCCAATGCGATCGCGAAGTGAGTGGCAAGGTTACTCTGGCTACTGGCAAAACTGCTTCATCCATCATCATCTGTTGACCATTGGGTATGCAGCCTGGGATGGCTATACCACTCAGGGACGGGGCATGGTGGTCTGTCAAGTGCTGGATAAAATCACATCCGGCGTGGATTGGAGGGTTGATCCAGTGTCTTTTGAGCAAAACTTTATTTCTCAAGCTCAAGTTGCCCAATATATGACCGTTCTGGAACTGGAGCAAGACGCAGTGACGGCACTGCTAAACGCGATCGCGACCTATGACCCCACTCAAGCGATCGTATTGCTCGTTACGGGTAACGGCAGTGTGCATCTCAACCTATTACAAAATCTGGCAATTTCTCCTACTGACTGTTATAGGCAGGTGCAACACCGTTGGGCAGAATTTCAACCCGATTTAACTATTCCAAGGAGACAAGCCTAAGCAACCTGGCACCCAACGCTTCTAAACTCTACAATTCCATCGTCTTCATCCCTGTTGAAATCGTGTAACTGTTATGACCCAACATACGTTATTTGTGTGTGTGCTTTGTCGTCCTTCAGAAGTTAATCAAAACCCTCATGAAGCGATCGCAGGACAATCGTTATTCAACCACTTGAGTGAAGGATTAGAATCCTGCGAGTGGCGGGAATCGATTCATTTGCAACCTGTACGCTGCATGGGAGCCTGTAGCCGTTCCTGTGTAGTGACGTTTGCGGCTCCAGGTAAGCTTACGTTTGTTTTGAGTGAACTATCTCCAACAAAATCTGTTCCAGAATTGTTGAAATTTAGTGAACAATATATTGCTTGTGCGGATGGCAAAGTACCCTATAAAGAGCGTCCAGAAGCAGTTAAAAAAGGAATCCATGCTGTATTGCCAGCCTTACCAAGCAGTACTCCAGCATTAAACGTTGAACAGCTATAAGAGCGATCGCCCTTTATCAGGTAAAAATTATGCATAAAATTCCAGTAACCGTCGTCACAGGCTTTTTGGGAGCCGGGAAAACAACCCTGGTTCGCAATCTATTACAGAACAACCAAGGTCGCCGCATCGCTGTGTTAGTCAATGAGTTTGGCGAAGTGGGAATTGATGGTGAATTGCTACGTTCCTGCCAGGTGTGTGATGACGAAACGCCCGATAGCAATATTGTTGAACTGACTAACGGTTGTTTGTGTTGCACCGTACAGGAAGAATTTTTGCCTACGATGCAGGAGCTACTAAAACGACGCGATCGCCTTGACTGCATTGTAATTGAAACCTCTGGATTAGCCCTGCCCAAACCGTTGGTACAAGCCTTTCGTTGGCCTGAAATCCGCACTGGAGCAACGGTGGATGGCGTTGTGACTGTCGTGGACTGTGAGGCACTTGCCAGTGGTCAGTTTGTCGGTGATTTAGATGCCCTTGAAGCGCAGCGACAAGCCGATGATAGTTTGGAGCATGAAACCCCAATCGAGGAACTGTTTGAAGACCAATTGGCGTGTGCTGACATGGTGTTGCTGACGAAGGTCGATCGCGTTGATCTGAAGACGCAAAATCGAGTTCAGCAGTGGCTACAGCAAGAGTTACCCACTGGAGTGAAGATTGTTCCCTGTAAGCAAGGAGATATTAACCCAGATCTGTTACTCGGTTTTAACGCAGCCGTTGAAGACAATCTCGACTCTCGTCCCAGTCATCATGACACGGAGGAGGAACACGATCACGACGACGACATTACTTCCATTCATGTCACGTTAGACCAAATGTTTGAACCCACGGAATTAATTAACCGATTGCAATCTCTGGTTCAACAACACGAGATTTATCGAATTAAGGGGTTTGCGGCTGTTCCTAATAAAGCCATGCGGTTAGTGGTACAGGGTGTCGGCAATCGCTTTGACACCTTTTACGATCGCCCCTGGCAACCCTCAGAGCCTCGCCAAACTCGCTTAATTTTCATTGGGCATTTTGGTGATGAAACACCGACTCTCGATGCACAAGGTATTAAAGCTGCGCTAACCCACTAACTAGATAGTGCTGGCACTGTTGAAGAAACCGTTGAATTAATTTGGGTTTATTGCCAAAGTGCAGATGCAAATAGGAAGCGTGAACCTGCGATCGCTGCCATCCCTCGGTTTGATGCATTGTGCCTTCATAGTTTTGCATGGCAAACAACGGTTGTTCCGGTTCGGTAGTCAAGCTAGAGCGATGAAATTCGTGCCCCCAGACGATTTCCCCTGCTTCAAATAGAGGGGTGGATTGTTGCGCGATCGCCTGTCGATACCCCAGCGTCAGGCGTTTTCCCATCTGCGCTTCTGTCGGCACAACTCCCACCATCGGATACGTCTTCCCTGCAAAATCCGCAATGCGATCGCACAGGTACATCAATCCCCCGCATTCAGCATAGGTGGGCATTCCTGCGGCGATCGCGGCTTTCACTGATCGACGTGCGGCTTGGTTGTCACTTAACTCGGCTGCAAATACTTCTGGAAATCCACCCCCAAAGTAAAGCCCGTGAATGTTTTCTGGGAGGGATGGATCGCGCATTGGACTCCATTCCACTAGCTCAAACCCGGCGGTTTGCAGCAAATCCAGATTGTCGGCGTAGTAGAAGTTAAAGGCGCGATCGCGAGCAATGGCAAGACGAATGGGGGAAGAGGGTATGGGGAGTGGGGAGTGGAGAGGGATGCGATTAATCGCGTCTGTACTGTGATTAATCGCGTCCGTACGTGAAGTAGAAAGGAGAGGGAGGAGGATATCCCAGTTGAAGCAGGTTTCGCTCAGATGAGCGAGGCGATCGATTACGCTTCTGAGTTCGGGGAGTTCGTCGGTGGGAATCAACCCTAAATGGCGATCGGGGATGGTAATCTCATCCTGTCGTCGCAATACGCCGAGAATCGGCAAATTGAGGGGTCTGAGGGCATCCTGAAGCAGTTCCAGATGGCGATCGCTGCCGACTCGATTTAAGACCACTCCAGCAAAGGTCAAGCGGGGATCAAATGTAGTGTACCCGTGGGCGATCGCCGCAATGGAGCGAGAGGTGCTACTGCAATTGATGACTAAAACAATGGGCAATCCCAGAAGCCGCGCAATGTGGGCTGTACTGGCCCAATCATCTTTGCCTGTAACACCATCAAATAATCCCATTACGCCTTCCACGAGGGCAAAATCTGCGGTTTGGCAATGCCGTTGAAAACAGTCGGTAACGTATGCTTCTGAGGTGAGAATGGGGTCGAGATTGCGACAGGCACGTCCGGTAACAAATTGATGGAACATCGGATCGATGTAGTCGGGGCCAACCTTAAAGGATTGTACCCGTGTAGTGTCCCGCCGACTGAGTGCTGCCAATAACGCCAACGTGATGGTGGTTTTACCGACGCCACTACGTTCACCTGCAATTACAACTGCCATAACTGAATTTAATTCACAATGTTCACAACGTATTGTTGTGCTGCTGTTCTACTAACTGTTGAACAAATGTTTGATGTTCTGTTGAGCTGATTCCGGTTTGCAGCACTTCCAACACTCGCTGCATATTCCCTTGCAACATGGCAGATGTATCCAACCACAATCCAGGAAAAACCGGACTGCAAATCACTCCTTCCGAATTGGGCTGGATCAAGACGTAATCTCCATCTTGCAAACAAAACCAATCAATTTTTTGGTCAAATACTTGCCAGACGATATATTCCTGAATGCCATTCCGACGATAAGCCCGCTTCTTATCTCCTAAATCAATACTGACACTACTCGCTGCAACTTCTGCAACAAGCTCCGGTGCTCCTTCCAAATAGCCGTCTTCACTTAAAGTCGATCGCCCACCACTCTCTGGGCTGATCAATAAAACTCCATCCGGTTGCGGTTCATTGTCGATATCCAATCGCACCGTTGGCTCAATTCCCATGTCTACCTGAGGTGTAGCGGCTTGATAAACTCCCAGCCAGGTAATAAGCCGTCCATGAGGTTCTGCGTGGGGCTTAAAGCGCAACGGGGATGCCATATAAACCACTCCTTCAATTAATTCAGCTTTTTTGATCTCTGGCATGGCGTGATAGCGACGCTCAAATTCAGGGCGAGTTAACCTGTCGCCACTCTCCAGAGGAGGTAACGGTTGGGTTCGTGTGAACTGAGAGGGGCGGGATTCAGACCGTGAAGAAGTCATGACAGCAGCATCAGGATTGAGAGGAGGTGTTCTATAGCCGTAGTCACTTGGGCTAGGACGGGGTGTAGGGGTGGAACCCCCAAACCCCTCCTAAATCAAGTAGCAGTAGCTATAATTATCGGTGGTTTTAATGGAGTTGGGTTTGACTGGGAATGAGAATTAACGACCAGTAGGGTACTTCTTCGGGATTTACTTCAGTAATTGGCAGAATTCGCTGATTGGGTTGGGTTGCCCGTTCAATGTAAAAGGCGCGATCTAACAATCCCAACTGTTCGAGAATGGAGCGAACCTTAGTAAAGTGTCTGCCCAGTTTGATGATCACAGCGGCATCCACTCCAGTGAGGCGATCGCGCAATGTCTCTGCATCCAACGTCGCAGGCATAATGGCTAACACATCATTGCGGAAGGTCAGGGGTGCGCCCAACATCGCTGCACTCGCTAACGTAGAGGAGATTCCCGGCACAACTTCTGTGGAAAACTGCTCCGCTAACCGTTGGAACAAGTACATAAACGTGCCGTACAACATCGGCTCTCCCTCACACAGCACGGCGACATCTCGACCTGCACTCAAATGCTCCGCAATCTGCTGAGCGGCAGCATCGTAAAAGGGTTGAGCCGATCGCTCCGGGCTAAAGGGCATGGGCATTGGGATTTCGATCTGGTCAGGACGCAGAAAATCAGCCACGATCGCCCGTGCCACACTTTTGTTATTCTCTCCAATCGGGTAAGCAATCACCGGAACGGAGGTCAGAATTCGGTGTGCCTTGAGCGTCAGCAACTCCGGATCACCAGGGCCAATGCCCAGACCGTAAAGTTTTCCGGGGGAGTGGGGAGTAGATGGGGGAGACGCGATTAATCGCGTCTGTACAGAGGGGGGAGTGGGGGTTGTCATAGCTCGTTCTCTCTGGCTAATGCGTTGACTGCCGCAGCGGCGATCGCACTTCCTCCCCGCCGTCCATGCAGGGTGATAAAGGGGACACCACGACTGTTTGCTGCCAATTCCGCTTTTGATTCAGCGGCTCCCACAAACCCCACCGGGAAACCCAGAATTAGCGCAGGTTTAGGTGCTCCTTCATCCAGCAGTTCTAACAGGTGAAACAACGCTGTAGGGGCATTGCCAATCGCCACGACGGAGCCTTCCAGATGCGATCGCCACAATTCCAGTGCGGCAGCAGATCGGGTGGTTTGCAGACGTTGGGCGATCGCCGGAACCTCTGGGTGATTGAGGGTACAGATAATCTCATTGTCAGCAGGTAATCGTTTGCGTGTAATCCCATTGGCGACCATCTGGGAATCGCACAAAATTGGTGCGCCTGCGGTCAGGGCATCTCGTCCTGCGATCGCCGCATCAGGAGAAGCCGCTAAATCATCCACAATGTCGGTCATGCCACACGCATGAATCAGTCGCACTGCAACCAGAGCCAGATCATCGGGTAAGCGACTCAGATCTGCCTCAGCCCGAATGATGGCAAAAGATTTTCGGTAGATATCATCCCCATTCCGGAGGTAGTCAATCATGGTCTTGCTGCTCCGACTTGTTAGAGATCACACTGACTGTTCCGATATCAAGGACTATGAATTTAATAACATCATTTCTTGCCCTTCTCCGACTCGGAACTGCTGTGTATACATAAGCCTTCATAGCCCCCTACACCCCCCAAAACTAAGGGTCTTTGGGCACTTGTCAAGGGTCTTGACCCGATCAGAGCACCCGTACCTGGAACCGATGCGAAGCGTGCCTTTGGGTTAACCGAAACACCTTCTGCCAGGGAGTTTGGCTTCGACGTGAGCTCAGCCGAACGGGGATTCTCCCCCAATGCCTGGTTCTCGAACTCATTGAAGCAATCGAGTGTCTCATTGACAAAATAGAGATGTGTATACACCGTAGCCTCGGAGAGGAGTGCCATAGACGGGGCAAGATTGCCGAAGTTATTTAATCTACGATTCTAAGCCAATGAAGTGTATCACACTAAAAGTACAAAACTTTAATTTCAACGACCGTTGCGCGAGTCACTCGTTCAGATCCAGAACCGAACCAACTATGATAATCCAGCAACCAGACAATTGCATCATCTGGCTTGCCAACTGTTGAACTCAGGAACGCTGTAATGCAAAAGTGGCTGTCGATTGTGGGGATTGGGGAGGATGGACTGACGGGATTGAATGAGGTGGGGCGATCGCTCCTGGCTCAAGCAACGGTTGTTGTTGGGGGAGAACGCCATCTTGCCATGTTACCTCCCGACGACCCACGAGAAAAACTGCTTTGGACTTCACCCATCGAAGATTCGTTGAATCAAGTGCTTGACCGTCGTGGGCAAGCCGTTTGCGTTCTCGCCAGTGGTGATCCGATGTGTTATGGCATTGGAGTCACGTTTACCCGAAGAGTTGCGATCGCAGAAATGACGATTGTTCCCGCACCGTCCGCCTTTAGTCTTGCTTGTGCCCGATTGGGTTGGTCACTCACCGATGTAGAAACCCTGAGTTTGTGCGGTCGTGATCCCAACCTTCTGAATGCCGTACTGTATCCCGGTGCCCAAATTTTGGTGCTCAGTGCCGATCACTCCACCCCTACAACTGTTGCCCAACTCCTAACGAACCGAGGCTATGGCGACAGCCAAATTACCGTCTTAGAACGCATGGGCGGCATCCATGAACGCATCATCCAAGGCATGGCTTCCACCTGGAATGCCCCTGATCTGGCTGACTTAAATACAATTGCGATCGCCATTCCCCACTCTGCACAGATGCAATTACCCGCACAGGCGCGATTAATCACGCCTCCCCATTCCCCACTCCCCATTCCCCATTCCCCCCATACCCCCGGACTTCCCGACACCGCCTATCACCACGATGGACAACTCACCAAACGAGAAGTACGTGCCGTTACCCTGTCTGCCCTTGCGCCCTTACCGGGACAACTGTTGTGGGATGTCGGTGCTGGTTGCGGATCTATTGGCATTGAATGGATGCGGAGCCATCGCAGGTGTCGAGCGATCGCCATTGAACAGCATTCAACACGTCTGCAATACATCGCTGCCAATGCTGCTTCGCTGGGTGTTCCCCATCTCAAAATCATCGCAGGAGAAGCCCCGATCGCCCTGAAAGATCTGCCTCAACCGGATGCCATCTTTATTGGTGGCGGATTAACCACACCCGATTTGTTTGAAACCTGCTGGACAGCACTCCCTTCAGGAGGTCGGTTAGTTGCCAACGCAGTTACAGTTGAGGGTGAAAGCGTATTGTTCCAGTGGCAACGTCAGTGGGGCGGCGAACTGATTCGCATTGCGATTCAACGGGCAGAGCCTGTGGGTCATTTTCTAGGTTGGAAAGCCATGGCACCTGTGACACAGTGGGTTGTAGCGAAGTAGTCATACAATGATAAAGACATCAAAGACAACAAAAGAAGTGATTTTTCACTAACTGAATTGCTTGCTGATGAAGGTATGTCAGCACCTGAGAAAGTAAAGCCGAATCCTTCTAAAGAACTATGTGAGTTTGTTATTAAATGCTTTAGCTTGAATAGGAGCCATTAAGTATTTGATGCGGTTACTAAAACTTTTAATATGCAATTCCAGAAGAATTTTTGGACGAGACGAAATGTTCTTCGACTTGGAATTGGTTTTGTCTTGCCAATCGTAATCTCTCCTATCATCAGCTGTACCGAGCTGACTTCATCCACAATGAGCACCTTAAAGCAAGCGAACTCAGCCGCATCAGGACGATTACAATCTCGCCCAATGCAACCAACACAAGTTGGTTCTCCTGGACTACATCCCCTCAATTTGGATGGCGGACGAGATGGTTGGCTCTATGTTCCTGCTGCTTACCGAACCGATCGCCCCACACCGTTGTTGCTCATGCTGCATGGGGCAGGTGGAGATGCTGAAGGTGGACTGAGAATCGTACAGAATTTGGCAGACGCATTCCCAACGATTGTGCTGGCTGTGGATTCCCGCCGACAGACATGGGATGTGATTGTTGATCGCTATGGTCCTGACATCGCTTTTATTGATCAGGCACTTGCACAAACCTTTGCTCGTTATGCAATTGATCCAGATCGTATTGCGATCGCAGGGTTCTCGGATGGAGCATCCTATGCCCTTTCTGTAGGCATCACCAATGGTGATTTGTTTAATCACATTCTTGCTTTTTCACCAGGATTTATGGCACCTGCTGATCAGGTCGGTACACCACGGGTCTTTATTTCTCATGGTCTACAAGATGCTGTATTGCCCATTGATCGGTGTAGTCGCCGCATTGTACCGCAGTTACGGAGAGCGAGGTATGAGGTTGTGTATCGGGAATTTGATGGCCCACACACGGTGCCAGAGGCGATCGCTCGTGAAGGCATGACCTGGTTTACTTGATGCTGATCGTGGTAACTGACGTTAGTGTGTAGTATAGCTTTGGTCAGAGAGCTGAAGGCAAAGGCAATGACTCAAACCCGGATGCTGGACAGCTTCCTGACTCGCCTCCGCCTCATCGAATGTAGCTACGGTTATACACGTTACTGTGAAGATTCATTGGACTCGATCTCGTGTAGTAACGCTTCATCAGAATAAGTGTTTTGCCAATCACCTGATAGCTTCAGCCGGACTGATTTCGCTCCGCCACTGGGGGTACATACAACCCAATAGGTGTCTTCTTGTCCTTTCACTTTAGCCGCGTCCTGGTGCTCTGTCTGGTCAGACAAACCTGTAAACGCCTGAACACAAGTCCAGGTAGTGCCATCAGAATGGGTGATTTCTCGTTGCACAACTATTCTCCAGTTCTAGCAGTACTCACTAAGGTTAGGACGGGGTGCAGGGGTGGAACCCCTGGCTGAGGGCGCAGCCCCCACACCCCCTTATGTCCTAATGCCTAGGTGTAGGGCTATATTGCATTATGGCGATCGCTGCTTTAACGCGGGTGACTACGGCTATCAATTCAGATCGCTTGTGACAAAAATATTCCCCTCTAGCACGCGCGACCAGAGGAGATTGTTTTTGCCGTACCACGTTTTGTCGTATCACTTTGTTATGTCATTCATCATAGATGGCAAACTCTCCTGCCCCACTCTAACTATCAGCAGAAGTTCAACTCTGACCAGAGTATGACTTACAAAGCGCAGTTATTCTAATTTGACACGAGGGTTGACCAATGGCATGACTAAATCGGCTAACAAATTTCCTAACACGATCGCCACGGCTGACACTAACACGACTCCTGTGATGACGGGAATATCCACCACTTGAATCGCTTGCCAGATCAATTGCCCAATTCCCGGCAAACCAAACACACTCTCTACGACAACGGCTCCGCTCATAAAGATGCCGATATCAAGTCCAATCATGGCAATAATCGGTGGAATCGCGTTACGAAGGGCATGTTTGAACACGACGATCGCCCCACTCGCGCCTTTGGCTCTGGCTGTGCGAATGTAGCCCTGTCGCATCACATCGACCATCGACGATCGCATCATGCGTGAATACCATCCACCTCCCGCAATGCCCAACGTCAGAGCCGGGAGAACCAGATGTTTCCAGGAGCCGTAGCCACCTAAGGGAAACCAACCTAACTGATAGGAGAATAAATACAGCAAGATTAACCCTACGGCAAATTGAGGAGCCGATACGCCGATAAACGACATCACCATAACAAGGCGATCGCTCCCCGTATCGCGTTTCACAGCGGCATAAATGCCTGCGGTGAGTCCGATCAGCAGTTCAAAGGCGATCGCTCCCAGCATCAAAAATCCGGTGGCGGGTAAGCGACTGAGAATCAGTTCCAGTACCTGAGTTCGTTGGATGTACGATCGCCCCAAGTCACCGTGTAGCAACCGTCCGAGATATTGCAAATATTGAATGGGAATGGGTTGATCTAACCCTAATTGGCTACGAATTGAGGCGATCGTTTCGGCAGTGGCACTGCGTCCGGCGATCATGCGGACTGGATCAGCGGGAATTAAAAACGCTAACAAAAATGTGATTAAGCTGATGCCTAACAGAACAAATAGAACTTGTAATAATCTTCGTGAAAGATAGATTAGATAGCATTTCATTTATCGTCCTCGCTCGGTTGGATCAACCGCATCCCGCACCCCATCCCCGACTAGATTAAACGCCAACGACACAATCAGAATTGATATTCCTGGAAAGATGATCAGCCAGGGAGCCGACTGCAAAAATGATTGGCTTTCGTTGATAATGCCTCC
This sequence comes from Oscillatoria sp. FACHB-1407, assembly GCF_014697545.1. GTDB lineage: Bacteria > Cyanobacteriota > Cyanobacteriia > Elainellales > Elainellaceae > FACHB-1407. The sequence continues at coordinate 23,653 of NZ_JACJSA010000015.1, forward strand.
CCAGGATGGGGTCGGGGGTTGCACTCCCACGCCTAAAAACGACAGAGTTGCTTCTTGTAAAACGGTCGTCGAGATGCCCAACGTGCCCCACACCAGAGCCGTTGGAATCAGGTGAGGCACAATATGCCACCACAAAATTTGAAACCGAGTTGCACCGAGCGATCGCGCCGCTTGAATGTGTTCCTGTTCCACCAGAACGGACACCTGGGAATAAACGACTCGCGCAATTTGTACCCAGTTCACCAAGGCGATTACCATTGCCACAATCCACAAACTGGGGCGCAAAATCGCTGCTAGTGCGATCGCCAACAGCAACGCTGGAAACGCCATCATCAAATCGGTAAAGCGCATGATGGCTTCACCAACGAATCCCCGCACAAACCCGGCGATCGCCCCCAGTGTGATTCCCAACAAGACGGCGATCGCGTTTGCCACGACACCCACCAGTAGCGACACTCGTGCCCCATACAGTAGTCGAGTGAATAGATCGCGACCTAACAAATCCGTGCCCAACCAGAACTGACTGCTGGGCGGTAACGGTGAACCTTGCAGGCTCAAACCCTCGACAAATTGCTCTGTGGGACTGTAGGGCGCAATGACTGGAGCCGCGATCGAGACAATCACAAAGATCGCCACAATCACCGCTCCAATCACCGCCAGGCGATCGCGCTTAAACTGATTCCAAAAATCCATACGGGATTAATCAAACACCACTTTTGGCAAGTAACACGACACAATCCAATTCGGCATATCCACAATTTCACTAATCCGCAGATCAGCGCAGACGCTACACAGCATATACGCCTCTACAGGATTGAGATGGTGGGTTTTGCCTAACCAATCGATCATGCTGCTGACGGCATCCCGACTGGCGACGAATAGGTCGGGGGAAACGCCTGTGGTGGCGTAATAGCCCTTGCTATCGAGGTGGCGTGTTACCGGGGCAAAGGTTTCAAACTGGGGCGTTTTGATTGCGGTCGCTTTGATCAGGTCAATGGTAAAAATCCCCGTCATCGGGCTTTCGATCGCCGTTCCGCAGACTTCGCCATCGCCTTGAGCCGCATGGGTATCGCCCATCGAGAGCAATCCTCCAGCGACTTCTACAGGTAGGTACAGCACACTTCCTGCCGACAAGTCGCGGATGTCCATGTTGCCTCCAACTCGTCGAGGAGGTACGACGCTGTGATGTCCCGCTTCCGCTAAGGCAACCCCGATCGTTCCGACAAAGGGCTTGAGCGGAATTTTCGCGCCCAACCCCGTTGCCGTTGGATCAGTGCCAGTCGTCTCGTACTTCCAGATGTGGATAGCCGGTTCCGTGAACTGATCCGCCAGCAGTCCGAACCCCGGAAAGATGCCTGTCCAACCCCAACCGGAGGTTTGAAACTCGTGAATTGTGACTTTGAGAATGTCTCCCGGTTCGGCTCCATCCACGTAGATGGGACCCGTGGTGGGGTTGGTTTTGCCAAAGTCAAAGGCGAGAATGTCTGCGGCTGTGGATTCGGTGCTGAGTTGTCCGCCAGAGGCATCGTTCATCTGCACCTCAACCGTTTCACCAGGGGCGATCGCCAGTTGCGGGGGAAAAGTGTGATCCCACCCGCAATGACACTGATGGGAATGGATGGTGTGATGCGTCTTATTCAGGCTTTGCATAAACGTGCTCGTAGTTAATGGGCACTCGCACCGGGTCGAGCCAAACTTCTTTATCCCCTGCCATGCGGGTCGAGTGGGCAGTAACACGCTCCTCATTAAAGATGGGCACCCAGGGGGCATCCTCCATCACTTTGATGAAGAGGTCGCGATACATTTCGGTTCTCGCTTCTTGCTGATCGGCAGCAACCATCGCATCGGCTTGTTTTGCCATGGCATCCAGGGACTCGTTGCAGTACCACGACCAGTTCCAGGTACCGGGGGCGATCGCCGCACAGGACAAGATCGGCCAATAGAAGTTGGACGGATCGGGATAGTCGGCAATCCACGCCATCCCGCCTGACCAGACGAGGGGCGCACCGTTTTCTTCACCCCCTGCCGAAATCACGGTTGCTTGTGCTTGCGTTTTCAGTTCAACGGTGATGCCTACAGCCGCGAGATCCTGTTGAATTAACTGAGCAATGCGGGGATTGGGGTCAGTGTTGTTGGCAAACAGTTGAGTGGTAAATCCATTGGGGAAACCCGCTTCTGCCAGGAGGGCTTTTGCCTGTTCGGGGTTGTACTCGTAGCCTGTGTAATTCGGGTCATATCCCGGCATCAACGGTGGCAAGACCTGATTGGCAACGGCAGCACGACCATTCACGACCTGCACAATTCGCTCTTTGTTAATCGCCATGTTTAACGCTTGTCGCACGCGCACATCGTTAAACGGTTCCATGCGCGTGTTGATGGCAATGTAACCTGTTTGCATCTGCGTGCCACGCACCACCAGATCCTGGTTTTTGTTGCTGAAATCGACAAAGCGAGAGGGGGGAATGCCATCCCCCAACACATCCACTTCGCCCCGCTCTAAGCGCAACAGGGCAATGGTGGGGTCTTGACCAATCTCAAACACAAGGCGATCGAGCTTGGGGGTGCAAGCCGCAAAGTAATCGGGGTTGCGCTCAAACACGATCTGTTTGCCTAACTCCCAACTGACAAAGCGATAGGGACCTGTTCCTACCGGATTTTTGCCAAAGTCTTCGCCATACTTCTCCACTTCCTCTTTGGGAACGACGGCTGAGAAGTTGATCGCGACGATGTGCAAAAAGGCAGCATCTGGCTCCTGAAGCTGAATCTCAACGGTTTGTGGATCAATCACTTTAACCCCTTCAACCGAGTCTGCCTGACCGCCAACAAACTCATCAAACCCCACAATGTTGTTATAAAATCCCTGTCCCGGACTCTTGGTTTCAGGGTTAATCGTGCGCTCAAAGGAGTATTTCACATCTTCAGCGGTCATTGCCCGACCGTTGTGAAACGTCACATCGGGACGCAACTTAAAGGTATAGGTTTTGCCATCGTCAGAAACGGTGTAGCTCTCTGCCAGACTGGGAACGATATTGGTCGTTCCGGGTTCGTAGTCGAGCAATCGCCCAAACAAACTTTTGATCATTGACCAGTTTTGCCAGTCATAGCCGATCGCCGGATCAAGGGTAGATACGTCATCTTTCCAGGTCATGACCATCTCACCGCCATTGTCGGGGCACTGGCTAGCATCCGCTACAGGGCTGGCTTCTGGAGTGGCAGTGTCATTCGTGCTAGTCGTTGGAGTGGCACAACTGGCAAGAATTAAAGAAAGGGAAGTCGCAAGAGCGATCGCAGTTTGCTTACGTTTCACGATGTCACCAGATGAATTAAATGAACGATTAAAACGATTAAGTTGTCATTACAAGTGATGTGAATCACATCTTGCCAGAATTGTTTTGATAAAAAGTGTTGTTATATACATTTGAACTGGTTTACGTTTGTTGTAACAATTCTCGAAATTCTACAGCGTCCCCCGTTTATGACACTCCAGCTATCCCCAACCGAATTGCAAGATATCCAGCAGGTGTTACAGGACTTCGCTCCTGCTCAACCCGCGATCGCCACTCTTCAGCAACATGACGGCAATTTAGAAACCAGTCTGGAAGATTTGGTAGCCGCAGAGGCGGGTGCGGCGGTCTATGGCGATGAGCGTAAGACCCTGCGGCAGGCGTTTGTTCGCAATTTGCGGCGTGAGATCTGTGGGGATGATAGCTTTCGCGCCAGGGTGGAGGAGTACAACAAAAATCCGGGGAAGGCAGCCTTACTGACGGGGTTGATTGTGTATCTGATTGATCTGGTGACGTTGCCGATTAATCCGGCGATCGCCACCATTGTTGTGTTGTGGGTGTTGAAGTTGGGCATCCGCACGTTTTGTGACTACACGGAACCTGTTGAGGGTCAGGAGGATTGACCCTGTCTGAGTGCTCCGCTGCTAGATCTGCGACTTCTTAAAGAAGTCGCAGATCTGACAAACCCCTACTCATCGCGATTCAAAGTTTCAAACAACTGACTCACTTCATCTACCGTTGCATTCAAGCATTGCGCTACAGCAGTTAAGATGCCTTCGTCCTGCGTGGTCTGATATAGCCGAGCAAGATTTTGTAGAGTCATTCCAACACTATACTCATCGCCAAACTCCACAAAAATCACTAATGCTTGCTGCAAATGCTGTTGGGCTTGCTCATAATCCTCCTGTGCTTCAGCTAATAAGCCCAACTGACCGTAGGTGCTCGCCTGACTGTAGCGATCGCCAAATTCAATGAAGATATCGAGAGCCTGTTGATAGTGGGTGCGCGCCTGCTCATACTCCCGCATCGCCTGGGCAACGCTGCCCAACTGGTGGTAGGTGCCAGCTTGCTCGTAGCGATCGCCAAATTCAATGTAGATATCGAGAGCCTGTTGATAGTGGGTGCGCGCCTGCTCATACTCCCGCAACGCCTGGGCAACGCTGCCCAACTGGTGGTAGGTGCGCGCCTGACTGTAGCGATCGCCAAATTCAATGTAGATATCGAGTGCCTGTTGATAGTGGGTGCGCGCCTGCTCATACTCCCGCAACTCTTCGGCAACCCTGCCCAACTGGTGGTAGGTGCCCGCTTGCTCGTAGCGATCGCCAAATTCAATGTAGATATCGAGTGCCTGTTGATAGTGGGTGCGCGCCTGCTCATACTCCCGCAACTCCTCAGCAACTCTGCCCAACTGGTGGTAGGTGCTCGCCTGACTGTAGCGATCGCCAAATTCAATTTTGATATCGAGAGCCTGTTGATAGTGGGTGCGCGCCTGCTCATACTCCCGCAACTCTTCGGCAACTCTGCCCAACTGGTGGTAGGTGCGCGCCTGACTGTAGCGATCGCCAAATTCAATGAAGATATCGAGAGCCTGTTGATAGTGGGTGCGCGCCTGCTCATACTCTCGCAATTCCTGGGCAACATAGCCCAACTGGTGGTAGTTAGTGGCAATTGCTAGTTGCTTGTTGTTTTGAGCAATAACTGTATTTTTCTCCAGCAAGTCAACCGATTTCTGGTGACTACTCCTGGCTGAATCATAGTCTTTAACTTGTAAATAGCAGACTCCTATCTTTAGAAAGGCTTCTGCAATTTCATAGCCAATCTCACCAGTCAAAACTTCAGGTTGATAATTTTTAGAAGCTTCACAGATATGTTGAGAGAGCTTTAGTTTGGTTTGAATATCACCAATCAAATCAAGATACTGATCTAAGCATCGGTAGATACGAATACTTTCTTGATTTTTCAGACAGATCTGCAATGCACTGTAGAGGTTTTCGTACTCCAACCGACAGAAGAGAATCCCCAGTTGCCGTTGGTTGGGGTCTTTGGAGTCCATTAACTGCTGATAGGATCTTGCCAAGCTTTGATAGTGAGCTTTGAAGCCGTCATACAACGCTTCGCGGGTGGTGGCATCCAGGGCATTGAGTTTGGTTCGCAAAAAGTAGGGGAAGATGGGTTGAATGGTGAGGAATCCGGGGATTCCAGACTCGTGAGGCGACAGCAAACCCCAGTTAATGGCTTCTTGAATCGCTACATCAAAATGCTCAAAGTCATAGTTCTGAAATGCCACATGCTGCTTTAATTGCTCGGCATACTGTGGCATGAAATCGCGCACAAAGAAACTATTAAAGGGAGCAAGGCAGAGCAGCAACGTTTGGGCATCGGCGGACAAATTGCTGTGGGAATATTCCACACATTTGAGGATGTTGTTGGTCTTGTCCTCGCCGCCCACGTTCAGATCCACCTCTGCTCCCTGGAGTGCGGTCAAGATCTCCTGGGGCGATTGTCGTGCCAGGTTTGCCAGCACCACCTCCATCGCCAGCGGATAGCCCGCTAGCAGTTTCATTAGTTGCTTAAATCCGTCATCGGTTCGCAGTCTGGCAATGCGTTGGGGGTCTTTGACCTGCGCTGCCAAGATCTTTTCTGCCAATACCGACCGCGATTCTGGGTCGAGTCCCCCCAGGGGATAGATATTTGGGTTGCCATCAAACGTGAATACATCTGCCAACCACTCCTCTCCACTGCGTGACCCCAGCAGCACCCTGGTCTTGCCTCCCCGCAACAGTTTCAGGAACTCTCGAATCACTTCCCGCTCTGTCTCTGGCAATGTGTTTTGAATCGCTAGAGCCTGCCCCGTCACCGACTCCAGATTGTCGAGCATCAGCCCATAGGGGTTTGCCCGCAGTTGCTCTGCCAGGTCTTCCATCTGTGCGGCGATCGGCATCGCCTCAAAGGCAGCAAAGTCATAGGGGTCGGGATATAACCCCTTACCGATGACCCGCAGGATATGTTGCAGGGTGTGAGCCGACCTGTCATAGCCAAAATAAAACACGTCTTTGACAAAGTGGGTCGTCTGCCACCACTCCCGCAGATAGTTCAGCAGCGTGGTTTTGCCCGTTCCACCCATGCCCCGCAGCAGCAAAACATTGTGACGCAATAAGGCTTTCTCAATTTTGAGGATCTCCAGGTCGCGCCCGACAAAGCCATAGGTCGGTGATTCAAAGCGATATCGCTGTCGTCTTTGCATCAGATACTCGGCTTTCTCTCTGGGGCTAAACTCTTGCAGCCTCAGATCTACTTCTCCGTTGGCATACACCACAGGCAGTAACCAGTCCTCCAGATCTACTACCTGGTTAAAGTACACCTTCCGCCCCTTGCGGTTATACAACTCCTTGCGCCCCAACCGAATCGCTTCGGGAATTCCCTTTTGAGCAAACAACTGGCTATAGAGTGTCTCCATCATCAAGGCTGCCGCTGTCACCGTGACGGAGTAGCCCATCGCCACCACCATCTGCACACCTGCTGCCATCAACCGACTGCCCAGACTGGTTTCACGGATATCGATCCCCTCTCCCTTAGTGTCTGCTTGTTGTTCAAGGGTTTTGCCCCCTAAATCCCCCAAGTCTGGGGGAGTGCCCCCTAAATCCCCCAAGTCTGGGGGAGTGCCCCCTAAATTCCCCAAGTCTGGGGGAGTGCCCCCTAAATCCCCCATGTCTGGGGGACTTTGAGTGGTTGGAAGCCCCCCAAGGTTGAGGGGTTGGGGGGCTAGGGAGGATCGCACCTGCTTCCCCGATTGGCAGGCATTCAAAATACAAATGGGGATGCCCTTACGAGTCAGCAACTTCGCTAACTCCTCCGCCTCAACCGGGTCGGCTTTGCCTTTGGTGTCTCCCTCCAAAAACAAAAACGCCTTCACCCCGTCATACCGCTTCATGTCCGATCGCCCATACCTCGCCTGAAACACATAGCGATCGCTCTTCACACCCTTTTGATACTGCTCATGGGTCATCAGTCCCCCGTGAGCATCAAAGTGGATGATGTGGTAATACCCTTCCTTTGCTTCCAGGTGTTTCGACAGTGCCTCAAACGTCCCCGGACGCAACAACTCCACATTCACCCGCAGTTGCGCCTGGTGGATCGCGTCAATCAACGGACGGGAGATTGTACGATAGCCCACGTCCGACTCCTCATCGGGACGGGCTGTCACCACCAGCAGGTTAATCACCGGGGATGGCTTTACGGCTAGTTCTGAAGCTCTCTCTTGAAACCGTTTGCGCGTCATGATGCAGTCCACCGCAAACGGTCGCGGCAGGTCTGGATCTTGGAGTGCTTCCCAATGCAGGGCTTGAAATTCAGGAGACTCCCCTATGATTTCGATCCGGAGTTGGCTCAACCCCTCCTGACACGCCCGCTCATAAGCACTGTATGCTCTGCGATTCTCAAAAATCTGCTCAAACAGACGTTCCCCATACGTCCGCACACTTTGAGCGGCGCGATCGGCAATCACCTGATTATCAAAGGGAAAGCGAATCCACTCCTCGAAGTAGAACTCCAGTTCCCGTTCTTGCTTGCCATCAAACGGATCATGAACCGTGATGTCATACTGCACCTGATTGTCAATGCTGAGGGTGGCGGCAAAACCAGAAGTCGTGGACTGACATTCGCGGATCGTGAGCGTCGGCATGGCGCAGATCATCTACTGAGAGAAAAATTTTCTCCATGCTAGCTGATCATTTGGGCGATCGCCCCATAGCCCTCTCCAGGCTGCCGTTGATACAGATCTTGGTCAGGGGTTGCTGAACGCGGATTAAACAATCTGCATAACTGGTGATCATCAACCACCCTCATCCCAACCCTTCTCCCACGGGGAGAAGGGCTTAAAACTCTAGTTCCCTCGCCCCTCGGGAGAGGGCTAGGGTGAGGGCAAAAAGTTTCAGGTTATTAAATTCCCATTCCTTAACTTTTGAACTAGAAACTACCCGTGAGTTTGATCGTCGTCCTACAAAGTTTGATCGTCGCTCTACACAGTTGGATGGTGACTCTATAAAGTTGGATGGCGATGTTAGTGAGTTTGATCGTCGTCCTACAAAGTTGAATCGCGATCCTATAAAGTTGGATAGCGATGTTAGTGAGTTTGATCGTCGTCCTACAAAGTTTGATCGTCGTCCTACAAAGTTTGATCGTCACTCTACAAAGTTTGATGGCGATCGCACTAAGGATCGTGAATTAAATAACCTGAAAAACGGCAACCTCATGTACGGGCGCGGCATTCGGCAGAGGGTTCTGAAACAATGGCAAGGGCTTTTGACCGAATGCCACGCGCCTACGCCAGGAATTACATCTTAATAAATTCGCGATCTTAAGAAAGCAATCGCATCTAACGCTGGCGGTTAAAACCGCACCTAAAAAGACAAAACCCGCCTTCGTGGGTTAAAACACAATCTCTAGAGTCTGCGGAGGCAAACTTTGCTCTTGTAGCAGCGGTTTCAACCGCCATGAGCAGAAAAATTGTCTGGAGGCATTAACTCTTCAAGATAAGCATTAAACAGAGAATATTTACGTAGAATTAACTTGGTTTCTCTTAAAAGCTCAATTTAATTTCCTTAATTTCTACGAGGCTAGAGAAATAACCGCACGGATAAATTGTGGAGGTAGTTTATCCAAAGGCACCTACCATGGCACGTCCAAAACGATCCTCCGAAGTGTTACAGAAGGCTGAAGTCCGTAAAGGGGCTTTGCAATCCATTAGCCCCACCCTTGATTTAGGCAATCAATTAACTCTGGAAGCCTACTCTGCTTCAATTCAATTCCTTCGCTCTCAAATTGATACCTATAATAGTGCTCTATCTGAACTGGATGACCTTGCCCGACAAATAAAAGATAGCGAACGACAACTCCGAGACTTATCTGAACAGATGTTATTAGGTGTTGCAGTTAAATACGGCAAAGATAGCCGAGAGTATGGCAAAGCCGGGGGCGTTCCCAAGAGTGAGCGTCGTCGTTCAGCCCGTAAGAAAACATTAGAGAGCGCACAGGATTCCTCACAACCCGTAGCGATCGCTGAACCAGTAGCTGAACCAACCAATGGGAATGGTAAAGTCGCTGTTTAGCACTTGTTTCTTTGTGCTAATAGCTGCGAATTTATTTGTCAGACTTCTAGAGGATGCCTGCTGGATCAAAAGTCCCCCCTTATTTAACCTACGGTGTACACACAAGTTCCCTTAGCCCCCTAAATCCCCCATCCTGGGGGACTTTGAACCCTATAAGACGGATCGGAAGTCCCCCAATTTTGGGGGGTTGGGGGGCAAATGCAGGATTTTGAGGTAAATCTAGGAGATCTGTGTACACAGTAGCCTCATTTAACAGACAACAAGAGATGATTGACTATTCAGCGTTGATCCTTGACGATTACCTCAATACTCTCTGCCCTCTGTTTTCTCGGCTTCCCACTCATGACCTCACCCCTGCTCAACATTGAAAATCTAACCATTGATTTCACCACTGAAACTCGTGTTGTCAGAGCGATCGCCAACTTATCCCTGACGCTCCATCGGGGAGAAATATTGGGTGTTGTAGGCGAGTCTGGCTCTGGTAAATCGACGGCATCTCTGGCGATCATGCGGCTTCTAGGGAGAACAGCACGAGTCAGTGGTTCGATTACCTTTCAACCGCAAGGCGAAAAGGCGATCGCTCTACTATCGTTGTCCGAACGAGAGATGGAGAAGATCCGGGGTGGCAAGATTGCCATGATCTTTCAAGATCCGCTCAGTTCGTTGAACCCGGTCTATACCTGCGGTTCTCAGGTAATGGAAGCGATCCAGTTACATGAAAAGGTATCTGAAAAAGAGGCATATCGTCGGGCGTTGTCCTTGTTGGATGAGGTGAAATTGCCCGATCCAACAGCGATCATGAAGCGATATCCCTATGAGTTGTCGGGTGGACAAATTCAACGGGTGATGATCGCGATGGCGTTAGCGGTAAATCCGGCGATTCTCATTGCTGACGAACCGACAACCGCATTGGATGTGACCATTCAGGCAACCATTTTGAGTTTGTTGAAAGAGATTCGCGATCGCCGCCAAATGTCCATTCTCTTTATCACTCACGATCTGGGTGTCGTGGCAGAAATGGCAGATGCGATCGCTGTTCTCTATCGTGGCGAGTTGATGGAATATGGCAAAGCCCATGATATTTTTACGAATCCGCAGCATCCCTACACTAAAGGTTTATTGGCGTGTCGTCCTCGCTTAGATCAATCGCTGCGCTATTTGCCCACTGTTGCCGACTTCATGGAAGAGAGTTTGAGTTCTACAGGCGAACTCATATTACGCGAAAAAACAACGGCTGTAACCGCTACTTTACAACCTGAAATTACACTCACCGAACAACAACAACGGTTGTCTCAACTGCAAACAAATCCACCTATTCTAGAAGTCAACCATCTACGAGTGGCTTTCCCGATTAAAGGATTGCTGGGACGAGTAACGCACTACGTTCATGCGGTGAATGATGTCTCGTTTGCAGTATATCCTGGTGAAACGCTAGGACTGGTGGGTGAGTCGGGTTGCGGTAAGACAACACTGGGGCGATCGCTCCTGCGACTCATTGAACCGACGAGTGGACAGATTCTCTTTGAAGGAGAAGACATTACTCATTTACCGCAACCCCAACTGCGACAATTGCGGCGTGACTTGCAAATGATCTTTCAAGATCCCTATAGCGCGTTGGATTCACGGATGACGATTGGCAAAGCGGTGATGGAACCATTGCGAATCCACCTGCCTGCGGCGGGACTGAAATCCTGGAAGGAACGCGCCACCTATTTGTTAGAACGAGTCGGACTCAAAGCCGACTTTATGAACCGCTATCCCCACGAGTTATCAGGCGGTCAATGTCAGCGAGTCTGTATTGCCAGAGCCTTAGCCCTGAATCCCAAATTTATCATTTGTGATGAATCGGTTTCTGCACTAGATGTCTCCGTTCAGGCGCAAGTGTTGAACTTGTTGCGAGAACTTCAGGCAGAATTCAAACTCACCTATATTTTTATTTCACATGACTTGAGTGTGGTGAAGTTTTTGAGCGATCGCATCATGGTGATGAATCGAGGACAAATTGAAGAGATCAATTCAGCCGATTCGATTTTCCAGACTCCCACCAGTGACTACACTCGACGACTGATCCAATCGACACCTGATTTGAATTAACAGGTGAGCGTCTCTGCTGTATCAGACCCCAGGCAACCGGAGTAAGCCAACCTCCACAGCCATGAGCAACACCGCCTATAGCTGTAGACACATTGGATGGGGCGAAGGTGAGTCAGAAAGCTTCTCTGGTATCCGGGTTTGAGTCATTGCCGTTGCCTTAAGCTTTCTGCCCAAAGCTATATCAGTGAGACTGCCGAAGAATTTGCCCAACACCGCCCCAGCATTTTAAGTTTTAAATGCAAATCGGTAGCATCTTCAGAGTTTTGGGATAGTTTGGGGAAAAGCTTTCTCAAAGGAATAACAGAGTATGCCACGAACTGTGCTCTGCTTAATCGGTCTATCTGCGATCGCCCCCCTCTTCTGGTTGGTCAACACGGATGCATCGCTGGCATCCTCCAGACCAGATGAAACCCAGATTGCACAACTATTTTATCCCCCAGCCAATGCTCGCACCCAGGGAGTCAGCGTGATGGGACATGGTACGGCAACGGCTCCTGCTGACACTGCCAAACTTCAACTCTTTTTTACTGGGGCACAAATTCCCGATGGACCTCCTGACCAGTTTCCGCCGACAATAGCTAGCAGCACACTGACTCCCGACCAGTTACAGCCTCTTATTGATGATCTGGTTGCCGCCGGGGTTCCAGCAGACGCGATCGCTCTGGGTACATCCTCTACCCAAGCCTTCTTCTTCTTCAATGTGCAAGGGCAACAAATGACAATTACCTTGACGCAACCTACGTCTGCGCGAGTTCAGGAATTGATCAAGTTAGTGGAAGAAACGGTGACTGAAAGTGATGCTGTTGCACTGGTGAATTCGTCGGTGCAGTACTTTGTAAATGACTGTCAAGGGTTGGCAAGTCAGGCATATACGGCTGCGATCGCCGATGCCCAGAGTCGAGCCAGAGCGATCGCCACCCAGTTAGGGGTAGAACTGGATGCCATTCCTTCCGTTGCAGAGTCACCGTTTAGTATGTTGACCTTTGCATCTGGGTCAACCTGTGATGCGGCTCCCGCGCTCTCGTTGCCGTTCAACATCAATCTGCCTCAAGCAGGTTCCAATCTGGCAGCACCCGCTCAAGTGCAGTTGCGACGAGATTTACTGGTCACTTTTACCGTTCAGAATTAACAGTTCACAAGGTTTTGGATTGCGTTCTAGCTAGGAATGCCCGCATGGAGGTTCTGTGTTCATTACTTCAGGAGATAGAGCCTCCATCAATCCATTTCCAAATAGGAGCCTGGAAACGAGATTTGTACCAGATGTGTTTGTGGAAAGCGTGACAAAAGAGGAATATATCCAGGTTACTGAGTTGTGTTAGACAGAAACGTGTGAGCAAATACAGCCGCTTGAGTGCGATCGCGTAAGTTTAAGCAACTCAAGATCTTGGTCACATAATTCTTCACGGTTCTTTCGGTGATGCACAGGGCAGCGGCAATTTCACGATTGTTGGCTCCCGTCGCAATCAGGTTCAACACCTCCCGCTCACGAGGGGTCAATTGCGCTAGCTGAGGCGGCACTGGAGCCGACTGAAGCGGGCTTATCCCTGAAGAATTAGCCATTGCCTTTTCAAATAGCCCCGGCCCCAGGTGAGTGTAACCCTTGTAAATTGAGCGAATCGCTGTCGCCAGTTCGTCGGGTGGGGTGTCTTTTAACAGATACCCTTTCGCCCCAAACTGCATAGCTTGAGCCACATATTCGTCGTCATCAAAGGTAGTCAGCATCAGCACTCGTGTCTCTGGAAACTGCTCACAGATGACTCGTGTTGCAGCAACCCCATCCATAATAGGCATCCGAATGTCCATCAACACAACATCGGGGTAGAGAGCTTTAACCTGGGCGATCGCCTGTTGCCCATTTTCGGCGTCTCCCACGACCTGCAAATCGGAGTTGGCGTTGAGTAAGCTTTTTAATCCGTGACGAATGAGGAGTTGATCGTCTACTAACAACACTTGAATCATGCGAAACCCTTGGTAACGGAATAACAGCAGTCACTCGGCATCCCCGACCCGGTTCACTTAAGGCAGTGAATTGCCCACCCAAGGCACTTGTCCGTTCTCGCATCCCTTGTAAGCCAAATCCAGAGCTATTTTGGTAGGGATCAAATCCTTTACCATTGTCTTCTACCATTAATCGAAAGACATCCGCTTTGATCTGCAACAAAATCACCACCTGACTAGCGGCACTGTGTTTAGCCACGTTGGTCAATGCCTCTTGCAAGATGCGATAGATAGAACTCCCCAATTCAGCCGGAAGCCGAGACAAATTCTCGACCACACAGTTTGGCATAATCCCCGTTGTTTGATGAAATTGCTTGAGCAGATAGGCGATCGCCATTTCAGGAGATTTCCCGCGCAATGGGTCAGCCCGCAGTGCTGCGATCGCCTGACGCACCTCTTGCAATGCCACGGAGCTAAGTCGCTTTGCTTCTAATAGAAAAGTTTTGGCTTGAGCAGCATCCGACTGCCAAAACAGCAGCACGTTTTCGAGTTGAATAATTTGTGCCGTCAGAGAGTGCCCCAGGGAGTCGTGAATTTCACGAGCAATGCGGTTGCGTTCCTGTAAGGTTGCCTGACTCTCAATTTGCAGGGCATAGTGTTGTAGTTGCTCATGGGCGATCGCCAGTTCTTCTCGGCTCTGCCGTTCTGCCAGCAGCGCACTGATTAGCAGCAAAATGAACAATAGGGCTAAAGCAAAGGTAATCGTAATATTTAAGCTGGCCGCAAATAGGATGTATTGCACCTGCCCAGGATCAAACTGTTGGGGTTTCATGGGCAAGGTTTGCAGATCAACCCACAACATCAACACAAACGATACAAGCGTAATGCCAGAAGTGAGAAGGCGACCCCGCAGGCGACACATCAAACAACTGCGAATCACGACAATCACATAAAGGGCTGGAGAAAGGCTGATAGGTTCATCTACTATCACAGGTAACCAGAGCAAGCCAAACTCTAGAGCCGTTAGCAACACCGGATGCATCCAGTGGGTCTGCCGAGGAATCAACCCAACCGACGCAAACCCCACAACGATTAACACATCCAAAATTGAACCGTGTTCAGGTGGGTTTAGAGGGCTAGGAAGAATGGCGTTAAACAGCGCGATGAGTAACAACACCCACTCAAGGTAAGACATCAATCGCTGCGGGTCACGGTAAACAGGGGTGGATTGCTTCACAACACTACAGGACGAAGATACGCTGGCTAACCAAACTTTAATATACGGCTCAGGTTTTCAACCAGGGACAATAGTCCTACTCAAGGTGACAATCTGTGACTTTAGTACCAGTTCACATTCAACACCTTTACCCCATGAATATGGGGACTTTTGCTTCCTGTTATTTGGCTCCTGGGTTCTTAGGATGAAGCACATCTGAGACGATAGAGGAAGAAACTGTGAGATTAAATGGTGCTTCAACTCATCTGTTGATCGCAGGATTGGTTGGGTTAGGAGGAATACAAGCGGCTCAAGCCAGCGAAACCCACATCACAGCGGTACAACTAAACCCAGTGAGCGATGGATTAGAACTCATTCTGGATACGACTACGGCTGACCCCACCGAACCCCATGCAATTTCTGATGAACCTGAGATTTTAGAGACGGATGAAAATCAGTGGGTCGTTGACCTCCCCAATAGTCGCCTGACCTTGACTAATGGCAACGGATTTTTGCAAAGCAACCCAGCACCTGGTATCAGTTCGGTGATGGTGAATCAATACGATCGCGATCGCGTCCGTATTACCGTTACAGGCACAACTACTGCCCCCATCGGGGCGATCGCTCAACACACTGGAGAAAACCTTGCACTTACCATTGCTTCCACAGTCACCCGAACTAATACATCCCCATCAGCGGCAACCCCACTCCGTACGGCACAGATTCCACCTGCACCAGAAGTTTTGGTTCCGAATCCCACCATTCAAATTGAAGGAGATTTGCCCGGTCGCCCAACCCCTCAGCAGGTGCCCCTACAACCCAGGGCGATCGCCCCTCCCCTCGGCGACATTGCGATTTCCAACGTAGATGCTTCACCCAGCCTGGTTAATTTGGGAACCTCTGAGTTAGTGCCCCGGTTAGTCCTGCGAGAAGCACGGGTGCGAGATGTGTTAGCTCTGTTGGCACGAGCCGCCGGATTGAATCTGGCATATGACGAGACACCAATTGAGCCAGGAACAGGGCAAGGGCAGGAAAACGCTACCAACGCAGAGCCGACCATTTCATTAGATATCGAAAATGAACCGATTCAAGATGTCTTCAACTATGTCTTACAACTGACCGGGCTAGAGGCTAACCGTCGAGGTCGCACCATTTTTGTCAGTAATCGGTTGCCAAACGCCGCTCGCAATCTGAGCGTCCGCAGCTTGCGTCTAAATCAGGTACAGGTAGGAGTTGCTCTCAACTTTTTAGTGGGAATGGGCGCAGAAAGTGCGGTCAGTCGAGAACGACTTGTCACCAGCGTCAACGCAGTTCCCGTTCAGCTTCCGCAGGATGGAGCCGCTCCGCTGCCACCTGCTGTCACCCAAACTCAAACCACAACGGAAGAACGCATCGAAACGCAACGAGTCGATTACGAAGACACCACTCCTCCGCTGCGAGGCTTGTTAGTGTTAGGGGATGAGCGCACCAACACATTAACCCTGATTGGCACTCCCAGACAGATTGAACTCGCCACCTCTGGGCTGGTTCAACTGGATGTTCGTCGTCGTCAAGTGGCAGTGAATGTGCAAATTGTTGATGTCAACCTATCTGCAATCGAAACGATTGGGGCTAGCTTTTCCTTTGGCATTGGGGATGTTTTCTTTAGAGGGTTAGAACCTGCCAATATCGATGGAGCCGCGTCAGTCAACATCAACGACTTTACGGATAATGTTACGAGCAATGCGTTTACTGCCCTCCTGGAAGCCGAGATCACCAGTGGCAACGCCAAAATTTTGACTGACCCGACCCTGATTGTTCAGGAGGGACAACGCGCCACGGTTGCTCTGACTCAGGAGGTGCAGACCTCTACAGGCACTACAACCTTTGACGATGAAGGGAATGTGGTTTCGTTTGACCAGGATGACCCACGAGCAGCAGGGCTGACCCTGGTGATTGAAGTTAGCCGGATTGATGACAATGGCTTTGTTACGTTATCAGTTGCGCCTACGGTTACGGCTCCCACCGAACAACAAACCAATCCCGACGACTCCGTGACAACGCTACTATCATCGCGATCGCTGGAGTCGGGTCAAATCCGTCTGCGCGATGGGCAAACTTTGATTCTCACGGGCATCATTCAAGATTCCGATCGCGTTACCGTCTCCAAAGTCCCCATTCTGGGGGACATCCCTTTGTTAGGGGCGTTGTTTAGAAGTACCAACCGCCAAAACGAACGACGAGAGGTGATTGTGTTGTTAACTCCACAGGTGATCAATGACTCTGACCAATCGACATTCGGTTATTCCTACATTCCCAGCAACGCCACCCAACAGGTATTACAGCAGTATTCGCGTTAGGCAACCTGAACTCAAACCCTTTCGTTTAGAGCTTCTAGCCTCATCTTTTCTGCTTGATCTATGGTTTCACCGTCGCATCTGGCTCGATTTGGCGATGAGGCTGTTGAGATCCTGTTGCATTTGGTGACGGACACGCTCATAACACGCATCGACGTAGGGGCGATCGCGAGCCGCATCCATCCCATAGCGATCGAAGTAGATCGGTGCGCCAACACGAGTTACGATGGGTCGAGGCAACGGCACATTGGGCAGAGGTCCGAGTGCCAGTCCCCATGGGAGTCCGAGATAGACCGGAAACACTTCGGGATCGACCCCAAATAACCAGGGCATACCGCGATCGTGGAGGTGTTGTATCAGGGGGTAGATATCGCCTAATACCAGCAGAGTATCGTGGGCTCCCCAGGAGACAACCGGGATGATCGGCACATGGCGTTGCAGGGCAATTTTGATGAAGCCTTTGCGATTGGCAAGCTGGATTTGATCGCGTTGGTGAAATGGACGAAAAACATCTTGAGCACCACCGGGATAAACCAAAATGCTGGCATTGCGATCCAGGGCAGCAAGTGCCATTTTAGGATGGGCGGCGATCGCTCCACCCTGCTCTGCGAGGGAAGCCAGGAAGGGAGAGACAATCCACACTTTGGGATGCATCAGACCATAGACCAGTCGTTCTGTGCCGAAGCGTTTAAACCAGTCATAGAACGTCATGAACATGTCAGGAGCCGCTAATCCCCCATTGTGGGAGCCGACAAACATCACCTGACCATCGGGAACCTGTTCCCACCCCTCCGTTTGAACGTGAAAGTAGTGCTCATAAAACCACTGCCATAGAGGCTGAAAGGCTTCAATAAATTTGGGATCGCGGCGATCTAATGACCAACCAGGGCGGTGTGACACCATGTAACCGTAACTTTTCATCTAACCAGTATCGTTTAACCAGTATCGTCTAATATGTCATTTGAGGCGGTGTGTTATCTATAAAAAGCTGATGTCCGCACCTGCACACTCTATTACGGGGACGAACAAGATTGCTTTGAGTGCTCAGATTCTCCCTTCTGCCACACTGCGGGCACTGAACGATGAAATGAATCCGTGCCCATGATGGAGACCCCTTCTCATAGGATGCATACCGTTGTTCATCTGGATATTTTGCGTCTGTAAAAGGGATGTAGTTGTATTCGATTGTATATACTGCGCTGTCTGTGTTGAACTGACTGGAAAGTAGCCTCCCATCAAATTTGTGTTTTGTCGGTGTACAGTAGGGAGCGATCGCACCTTGAAATATCACAGTACGCATTCGTCTCTGGCAGTGAAAACAATCAAGCGATACGTGCAACAATTCCGTAAATTCAATTGCACAATCTACATGATCAAATTGGATTGAAATCGTTGCTGTACGTTTCATCTTATGGCTCACAACGTGCTAGGAATGCCCAACGTTGTCAATCCCCAGGAACCGAGGGGTTGGTTAGAACAGGGTTCAGAGGTGGAATCTCTGGCTAGAGGCTGCGCCTCCACATCCCCCTTGTCTCAACTGTCTCGACAGTCGCTATCGTGATGGACAAACGTATTCTCCATTTTTCAGAAAAGGTTGTTTTGCGTCTGGAGTGCTCCCTTTGCACAAAATAGCTTGAGTGTGTGAACGACGGTTTGATGGGAATACAACTCCAATAACACTGTAAACACAGTCTCTTCTTGAGAAGAAACAAATTAAGGGATTACAACAACTGTCAAAACATCTACCAAATAAGCTGGTGATACCAAATTCACATTTAGTCATGCAAGGCTCCGCATCACCAATGTAATGAGCGTCGTTAAAAGCAACTTGATTTTTGAGATGAACCTGAAATCGATAATGATTCGTGTTAACAGGTATTTGCGCTTTAGCAAACCGATTAAGTTCCTCTAGCGATCGCGCAAAAGATTGGTTTTCTAAAAAGTACTGCTGTTGAATTCTGTTCATCATGCCAACATACGTTGTTGCTTCTGAGATTCTCATGCGAGAGCAAGCAACGGCTATAGAGGCTGTACTGCTTATTATGATTAGAATACAAGCCACCACAAGCACGAACTTTCGTATCATGATCTTGGACATGACGATTTAGGCTCGTTTTAAGAAGCTTAGTACAACTCGTCGTAAATAGGGGTGGGAATTCGGGGTGCAGGGGTTCCACCCCTGGCTGGGGGCGAAGCCCCCATACCCCCCTGGTTTTATTTCCAAACCCTATCTGTGAATCACAGTACTTAGAGATATTGGGAGGTTCCGCTGGCGATCGCACTATAACGCAAAAATTTTTCTGGTCTAAAATCTGCCACAAAATTTAATTTTGAGAGCTACCCTTCTACATACCCGATAACTCTCAACGGTCGTTGGGCATTGTCAGGCAAGCGATCGCTGAACCCGCATCACCAGAGACTTCCCATGACTTAATCTTGGCGCACATATAACGGTTCGCTTGAGCGGCTGCAAATAACCTCGAACTCAGCACCGGGATCTTTCGTCAGTCCGCTCCAAGCGAATTGTTAGACCGTGCCCTACTAATCACTTTTGATTTGCATACGAGTACGCATTTGTACTAGCTGCAAGTGCCACTTCTTGGCAAAGTTGATAGATAAGACTCATAAAAATTAGGAAGTTTTTCAGGTTTGGCTAACTAGATGATCTGGGACAGGGAAAGAGAGTTCAACAGGACTACTAGCTGCCTCATAGCCCATATCAATGCCTTCTTGAATTTCTTCCCATTTATCAAAACCTAATGCGTCTACTAGTTCTCCAGATGGCGAAATGTACTTAATGCAGCATCCTTCATCCTGGAAGGGCGTTCCATAAGACTGAGTAATATCGCCACCGATCCATGTGCTACCGCCCAAAATATTTCGTAGAACTGCACCATGATTGACCCAATATTCGTTGAACTCTCGAACAATCTGTTGACGTTTATCATCATCCATAAGCGAGAAGCAACGGTAGAGCCAACCCAAAAATTCATTTTGTGCAACTGCAAGCAATACATCAGTCCTGGCCGCCTCATTAAACCAAATTCCTAACAAGCCAAAAAGGTACTGTGCCACTGGGAGAGCAAACGCATCCTCTTTGATCATGCCTGGATTCTTAAAAGCCCATTGTGCAGTTTGAAGCCGATCGCCAGTGATCACCGTAATCTCACGAGCACCTAGACGGATGGCTGTCCGAATTGCCATTGTGTCACGCAACCCACCATCAAATAGATGATGCTGAGCTTGACGAGAATCTCCCCTAGCAGCATTAAGGCTATCTCGCAGTACTTGTGTTAGATCAAAATCAGTTGAAGTTCTTTTTTTCAACTTATTGTAAGTTTCGTCATCAAGATCACGTTCACCACCTTCAAGAAGACTCATGAGGCGTTCAATTGATGGTGGGCTATAAGTTGAATTTAAGCCGCTCCCAGCCCTAAGTAGTGCAATACGTTCATTTTGAAATGGAACTATTCTCGTATTCCGCAAATTCAAAATTTTCGGATCCATGAAAACAGGCAGAACACAGGACGCATAAATAGCATCTTCCAAATGCATTGCATAAGAATCTGCACCAAGAATAGGACGAGTCAACCATGTTTCACCAATACGATGATCTGGCTCGACTTCTACTCGTCCACAAACATTTAATCCTAGAGCGGCTGCTTCAAAAGGTTCAGTGACAGAGAAATATTGCCCAGATCTTAAATCTGTCATACCGATTCTAAGCTTAGTTCCAGAGGCACGAATAGCATTAATATCTAAATTTTGAGATATTAAATTTCTTAGAGGGTGCATGGAGTGTATTGAATGCAAATGAGATGCAGCAAAGAAGAGCCAATTTAAGATATCCGTTCCACCAAGAAGATCATCAATTCCATCTCCAATCATTTTGGGTATTAGTTTAAGCAGCAGATTGACGAAGTAATCTTTTGAATAGACTGCTTTTCCACCTTGATTTCTAGGATCTAATTGTTTCCAAACCAATTCAAGATCTTCAGCCGAGCTGTCTTTCCCTTCCGCCAGTTTGACTGCATTCAACGCCCCAACAGATACACCACAAATAATATCAGGACGATACCCTTGCGCCCAAAGACGCTTAACTGCTCCAACTTCAAAACAACCTTTGGCTCCACCGCCGCTTAAAACAAGTGCTTTCTTGTTGGATTGTCTCCTTTGACGGGGGCGTGAAATATCAATGATCCTGCGATCACGTAGAATATTTCGCAAGATATTTTGATCAATTTGCAAGCGATTAATTAGATCCTCTGAATTGATTTCAATCAAATTTCCTGGATTAATTCTTCCAACTTCCGGTTGAGCAGGTACTGCATTAGGAGGAAGGATAAAGCCCTCCTCACGAACAAACGTATAGTTAGAATCTGCTGCTGCGCGTTCTTCTAGGACGCTGGTGGTAGCAAAATAGTCGTTGCGCTCTGCGCCTCTCCAGTAAGTTCTTAGTGGGAGCGTGCCACTCTCTGGTTTTGCCAGAATGTAACCCTCGATACGCACTCTGATATAGCCTTCAGCAATAGCGTCTTGCTCCCCCTCTCCTGAAGTAGTAACGAAGTTATCTCCTCGTTCTGGGTGCCAGAACAGATACAGTGGCTTCCTTCCAGCCCCCGGATTCATATAAATGCGCCCTTGTATCTGAATGAATGTATAACCTTCCCTTTCTGCGAATGCCTCACCACCAGGAGTTGCTGTAGAAAAGTTATCTAGCCGTTGCTCACTCCAGTACAGTTTCAAATCTGTCATTATTTCGACTGTAAATGTCTCTTCCTCTCCAGGAACTTCTTTTTCTAAAATTCGCAGGAGTCCGCTGGAATCGGCTGATAAATAACCTCCGGTAAAGAACCTTAGTGCAATACGATCGCCATCTGCAAATTCTTTTCCGTCGTTGTTAAGCCGAACAATGACAAAATCACGATTATTTTCACTAAAGCCTGGATTGAGAAAGAGGCGATCACCCCTTCTACCACGATCATCGCCTCTGATTACATGGAGATCAACTCGAGGCTGGTAATAGCTGCCAGACCCAGTAACAGTGTTGCTGCGCAGATACGCTCTACTACCGCTCCTTAAACCAGAAGGATTTCTTACCAACCAAAATTCCTCACTGTCCCCTGCCCTAATAGATGAAGCATTGAGGGGGACTACTTCAGTTGCACCATTACTTGATAAATACTTACCACTTAAAGATTTTAATCTGATTCTTGTATATGCCTCCTCATTTGTTGGTCTTGCAAGTTGCACAGAGAAGAACCCAGAGACAATTTGTGACCAAGGGCTAGGCCATCTCATTTGCTGCCTGAGAAGAGACACTCCGCCAGAACCGTCAGTCATGAAAAACTCGCCAGCTCTGGTAGCAGAACTGTAGAAGAGCAAGTCAGTAAAATTGCTACCTCCAAAGTTACCAGAAATAATATGTGTCCAACCTAACCAATTATTATGCTGCTTAAGCAAAGACATTCCCCCAGAGCCATCTGTGGTGTAAAACTCACCAACTCCAGTCGCGGAACTGTAGAAGAGCAAGTCGGTGAAGCCGTTGCCCCCAAAGTTACCAGAAATAATATGTGTCCAATTTGTTGCCCAACTGTTGTACCGCTTAAGCAAAGACATTCCCCCAGAGCCATCTGTGGTGTAAAACTCACCAACTCCAGTCGCGGAACTGTAGAAGAGCAAGTCGGTGAAGCCGTTGCCCCCAAAGTTACCAGGAATAATGTGTGTCCAATTTGTTGCCCAACTGTTGTACCGCTTAAGCAAAGACATTCCCCCAGAGCCATCTGTGGTGTAAAACTCACCAACTCCAGTCGCGGAACTGTAAAAGAGCAAGTCGGTGAAGCCGTTGCCCCCAAAGTTACCAGGAATAATGTGTGTCCAATTTGTTGCCCAACTGTTGTACCGCTTAAGCTGAGCTATTCCGCTCGAACTGTTGATAGTGTAAAACTCTCCCGCTCCAGCAGCAAGGTCATAGAAAAGTAGGCTACCAAAGAGACGATTGACAGACACAGTAACTCTCCTTATTTTTAGCGAAAGTAGATTCCAGCATCGGACTAGCGATAACAGAGGTTTTACGATCTCCTAAGCAAACCATGGAGATCCAACTTTATTTTTCTTTTAATGTATTGGGCACAGTCTGATCCTGATAATTACCCTTGAGGGTACTTTGGGTAACTCCAACTTGCATTACTATCAACTCCTTAACCTCCTCAAAAGCGAGTTGGTTACAGAAGCACACTTGTTTTACCTCTAGAAATACTTTGCGGTCTAACAATCTAATTAGATCGATTTTTTCAACCTAATACCCTCCTAGGGAAAATAGTATGAAAAAATCACTCTATTTGGAAAATCGGGCAATTAGATCGATTTTTGCAGCCTAATACCCCTATAGAACCCTATTAGAATGATTTTTTCACTCCATTTGGAAAATTGGGATATTAGGCAGATTTGCATTCTTGCATATTAACCTCTACTCAGAGAATGTGCTGATTTTATTCATCATTTTTTCTGGTTCTATAAGCTTTGCTCGCATACTAATGCACGAATAGTCCAATTAGATCGATCGCCCATGATCAGTGAAGACCAACCTCGCCCTAAAAACTACTCGGCTAGGCACACGGTGCTATTTGGGTGAAACAAATCTCTTCACACGCTTGTCTACAATGACTCTTTGGATTATTCTATGAAACACTGGATTTCCAGTAGACAAAGCTTAAGGTGAGGATAACGCTGATTAAGAGTGCGGCTAACACTCCTAACCAGCTAACCTAACTCCTGGGACTAGCAGGAGGTTAGTCTGTGTTGATTTTAGGATCAATCGCCTTACTGAAGCAAAACAAGTAGTTAGGAAACTACGCCTTAAGCTTTTCTTCGCTACAGTTCATCTCCTTCAGTGAGGCAAATAGTATGACTACAGAGTTCAACGAACGTCTGCCTGTTCCGCCTGCCGAAAAAGTGCAGATTTGGATTATCGGAACGCGAGAGCAGGTGAAACACACGATTAACGAGTTTTATGTGAAACAACTGGTGAATGACCGTGTTCACTTTATGCCGATTGTGCCTGCTCCGTTTGCCCAAGGCAAGTTTATGACGGTGTTAGAACGATAGGGATAAGGTTCCCTAGAATTGGGGAACTTAGGAGGGCGAACAAGCTTCAAATGCAGATTCAAATTGTAGGGTGAGTATTGCTCGATGATGCTGGTAAGTCAGGTGGGCAATGTCCCACCCTACAAAAAATTGGGTTCACTGATTGCTTAACTCAGCCAATTAGGCTTGCCGCGCCAGGGTTGCGATCGCTCAACATAGATACCTACAGACAATCTGGAGAAATAACACAAGCCCGGAGACAAAGCTAGCTAACTACCAAGTGCAGCAATTCGTGAGTAGCTTATGATTTCTGACAATAGCAGCGTTGCTGAATAGAGGGATGATTATTTTGACACAGACGTGAGCAAGACGCTCACACTCCTTTCAGGTGAATCGTTTAAACCAGTGCGAGCATCCTGCTCGCGACTCATTCATCCCCAAGATTAGCAACGCCACAATAACCTTTATTCCGCCAGTGCAACGACTTGCTAGGCTGCTACCCCGATCGATGGCTTCACCATGCCAGTGATCAAAAAAACATAGATAAATCCCTATGGAGACAGAAACTTTTTTCTTGACTACTCTATAGTTCACGCTGCCCAGAGTAGCGTACAGTTAAAAAACATCCAAATGATCTAATCATCATCATTTAGTTTCCTAGAGGTTGAAGCTGCTCGGCAATCATTCTCGACTGTTTGTTGTCGAGAGTTTTTTCAGTGCGCGATCGCACATGCCTGATTCTATTTCCCAACCGATTCTTGAAGTTCAATTAGTTCATTTATTGCAATCCTCCTCGTTAGAGGAGAAGGAGGTATCGTGGATTTTTGGTCCTTTTTTGTGATGGACTTTGTTAAGCAGTTGCAGTCCCCAACACTCGGTTTTCTGATTGGGGGTATGGTCATTGCTGCCCTGGGTAGCCAATTGGTCATTCCAGAGGCAATTTGTCAGATCATCATCTTCATGCTGCTCACCAAAATCGGTTTGACGGGTGGTATTGCGATTCGCAATTCCAACCTGACGGAGATGATTTTACCTGCACTGTTTGCTGTAGCATCCGGGATTCTGATTGTATTCATCGCGCGCTATACATTAGCCAAGCTACCGAAGGTGAAAACCGTTGATGCGATCGCGACTGGGGGTTTGTTTGGTGCAGTGAGTGGCTCTACGATGGCTGCCGCCCTGACACTCCTGGAAGAACAAAACATCTCATACGAGGCATGGGCTGGCGCACTCTATCCTTTCATGGATATCCCAGCACTCGTGACCGCGATTGTGGTGGCCAACATTTATCTCAACAACCGGAAGAAGCGTAGGGCAGCAGACGAGTCTCTCAGCAAGCAAGAGTCTCTCAGCAAGCAAGAGTATCCCAATCTCGCAGGAGAATATACCAGTCCCGCAGGTGTGGCTTTTAGTACCGCAGGCGCATCTCTCCCCGCAGAAACGTTCAGTACCACAGGCGATTATTCCAGTTCCGCAGGCACGTCTCCCAGTCCCGCAGGTGATTATCCTAGCAGCCGACAAGAGTATCGCAAGCAGATGGCTCCTGCGGATAATCGGGTCAAGATATGGCCGATTGTTCAGGAAAGCCTCCAGGGTCCTGCCCTATCTGCCATGTTGCTTGGCGTTGCTCTTGGCATCTTCACCCGGCCAGAAAGTGTCTATGAAAGCTTCTACGACCCCCTCTTTCGCGGATTACTGTCGGTCTTGATGCTGGTCATGGGTATGGAAGCCTGGTCAAGAATTGGTGAACTACGCAAGGTAGCCCAGTGGTACGTTGTTTATAGCGTGGTGGCACCCTTTGTGCATGGGCTAATCGCCTTCGGTCTCGGCATGGTTGCCCATTACACCATGGGATTCAGCATGGGTGGCGTGGTGGTTCTGGCCGTCATCGCTTCCTCCAGTTCAGACATCTCAGGCCCGCCCACGTTGCGAGCCGGTATCCCGTCGGCGAATCCCTCCGCCTACATCGGTGCTTCCACAGCCATTGGGACGCCTATTGCGATCGGCTTGTGTATCCCGTTTTTCATCGGGCTTGCTCAGGCAATCGGCGTCTAATCCCAGACGGGTCAGGTCTGCCAACGCTTCCTTAGCCCGGCAGACCCAGTAGATTAATGTACACAGGTTTAAGGAGGTAACCAACATGGCCAAGCCAGCTAAAAAGCTTGTCATCGTTACAGAGAAGATTCTGCTGAAAAAGATCGCCAAGATCATTGATGAATCCGGGGCGACGGGTTATACGGTGGTGGAGACTGGCGGTAAAGGCAGTCGTAACGTGCGCTCGTCCGGGCAACCCAGCGTTTCTGACACCACAGCGAATATAAAGTTTGAGGTGCTCACCGAAAATCGGGATATGGCTGAGGATATTGCGGATCAGGTCGGATTGAAGTTTTTCAACGACTATGCGGGCATTGCCTACATTTGTGACGCAGAGGTCCTGTACGGGCACAGTTTCTGTGGACCAGATGGCTGTTGAATCGAGACAACACAGACCAGAAAAGCCGGGTCATCACCCCGGCTTTTTGGTGGCCGTTACTCAAAAAGGCAACCGCATCCAAAGCATGACCATCTTTGATCGGTTGCCTTTTCCATAACTGCCCGCCGTTTCATGACTTCCTCAGACGCTTAACCTTTATCGTTTTAAACTCATGATTTTGTCCAACATGCTGCCACCTTTCAGTGAGGGACTCGCCGCTCTCATGGCTCCAATCCCAGTTCTGGCGACCGTTGTTGCTGAAGATTCACCCATTATTCTGTCTGGCGTATTGCTGACGCTGGTAGTGATTTATCTTGCCAGTAAGTTCGGCGCAGAGGTCGCCAGGCGATTAGATTTTCCACCCGTCCTGGGGGAACTGGTTGCCGGGGTGATTGTCGGTGTTTCGGCGTTGCATCTGGTGATCTTTCCCGAAGGGGGGCTGTCTGCCTCTGACTCGGTGATCATGACGGCACTGCAAAGCTTGAATCAATTGGCACCGGATGCGCTGACTCGGATCTTTGAGTCGCAAAGTGAAGTGATTTCGGTGCTGGCTGAAATCGGCGTGATTATTCTGCTGTTTGAAATTGGACTGGAATCCGATCTGCGGCAACTGAAGGAAGTGGGCATTCAAGCCACGGTTGTCGCCTGTGTCGGAGTCGCAGCACCGTTTGCGGCGGGCACGGCAGGGTTAATGATGTTCTTTCACGTAGCCGCAATTCCAGCGATTTTTGCGGGAGCCGCGTTAACAGCAACGAGTATTGGCATCACCTCTAAAGTGTTGTCTGAGTTAGGTCAACTCAAATCCAAAGAAGGGCAAATCATTGTTGGCGCAGCAGTGATTGATGATGTCCTGGGCATTATTGTCCTGGCTGTCGTCGCCAGCTTAGCCAAAACTGGCGAGATTGATGTCGCCAATGTCATTTACTTGATTGTCAGTGCTACAGCATTTTTGATTGGATCAATTTTGTTGGGAGGTGTCTTTAACAAAAGTTTTGTGGCGATCGTGGAGCAGCTCAAAACCCGTGGAAATATTGTTATTCCGGCATTCATCTTTGCTTTCTTTATGGCATTTTTAGGGAACGCCATTCATCTCGAAGCGATTTTGGGTGCCTTTGCAGCAGGGTTGGTGCTCGATGAAACCGATGCCCGCAACGAGTTAGACGAATTAATCAAACCCATCGCCGATTTACTGGTGCCCATCTTTTTTGTGACGGTGGGAGCGCGGGCTGACCTTGGTGTTTTGAATCCGACGGTACCAGAGAATCGTGCGGGACTATTGATTGCAACGTTTTTGATCGCCGTGGCGATTATTGGCAAGTTGATCACAGGTTGGGCAGCATTTGGACTATCCGGCATCAATCGCTTTGCGATCGGGGTTGGGATGATTCCTCGCGGTGAGGTGGGTCTGGTGTTTGCGGGTATCGGCTCCGCTAGCGGCATTCTGGACAAGCCACTGGAGGTGTCGATTATTATCATGGTGATCTTGACCACTTTTCTGGCTCCACCGTTTTTACGGGTTGCTTTTGGTTCATCCACGAATTCCATCCCAGAACCTATCACTCCTGTGGAAGCAGCGAGTGAGTAATGATTTTCCAACGTTACGTTGCTCACTAAACAGATGATGGCGGTACGAGGTCAGGTCAATGTCGATGACCTCGTGCTCATTTGACTCTAGACCTTGACAGCGTATCTGTCGGCTACGTCCTCACCTATAGCTCAGACCGTTCAACTATTCTTAGGCTGAAAGTTTTCTCTGTCTACGATCGCCCTTTCGATTTCGCACTGCGTTCACGCTATGCCGATCGCTCCTGCTCCGTTTGCCCAATGCAGGTTTATGACGGTGTTGGAGCGATAGGTCTATTCAAATAGCGATTTATGCAAGAGGTCTACTGTTGATTGACTGACAAATCTCGTTCTCAGGCAGAGACTTAGAACGCATTCCCAAAGCTGGGAACGAGCAATGTTATCGAGTTACAAACATCTGTTATCGAGTTACAAACATCTGTTATCGAGTTACAAACATCTGTTATCGAGTGAGGCTCAACCGTTACTCTCGACGCTTGGTTGGTAATCGAGTAATGTTCGAGGTTTACTCATCATCGGAAGATGGTAATCGTGTAACGTTCGGCTGTTATCGTCGAAGCTCTATGGATAATCGAGTAACACTAAAGGTTTTCTTATCATTGGATGAGTGTTATCGAGTTATGTTGAACCGTTATCGAGTTATGTTGAACCGTTATCGTTAAAGCTTTATGGGTTACTGAGTATAGCCGTAGCCACATTCGATGGAGGCGAAGGCGAGTTAGGAAGCTTCCCCAGAACCAGGGTTTGAGGCATTGCCTTTGCCTTAAGCTTTCTAGCCAAGCTATAAAAAATAAGGGGCAAAAGCCCCCTGTCTCCTGTGTCTCAAGCTGAAGTGCGGTAGTTATGGCAGATCCGTGACACCCATGAGATAGCGATCGCACTCTCTCGCTGCTCCGCGTCCTTCATTGAAGGCCCACACTACGAGGCTTTGTCCACGCCGACAATCACCAGCCGCAAACACACCGGGAATGCTGGTAGCGTAGGCACCATACTCTGCTTTGACATTGCTGCGGAAATCGCGCTCCAGTCCGAGGGCATCGAGTAGCGGTTGTTCGGGCCCTAAGAAACCCATTGCCAGGAGTACCAGTTGAGCGGGCAACACCCGTTCTGTACCGGGGATATGTTTGGGGATAAATTGTCCCTTCTCATTGCGTTCCCACTGGACTTGAACCGTGTGAACCGCTTTGACGTTGCCATCGGCATCGCCTTCAAAGTGAGTCGCGGTGGTCAGGTAAACACGAGGATCACCCCCAAACTGAGCCGCTGCTTCCTCCTGGCCATAGTCCATTTTGTAGACCTTGGGCCATTCGGGCCAGGGGTTATCGGGTGCACGCTCAGAGGGAGGTTTGGGCATGATTTCCAGTTGCACCAGGCTATTGCAACCATGTCGGATGGAAGTTCCCACACAGTCGGTTCCGGTGTCGCCACCGCCAATAATTACCACATCCTTACCAGCCGCAGAGATGAAGGAATCGCCAGGTTTTCCATCCAGAACCGCTTTCGTATTGCCGGTCAGGAATTCCATTGCAAAGTGAATGCCTTTGAGCTGACGACCTTCGATTGGCAAATCACGGGGTTTGGTAGCACCTGTGCAGAGAACGATCGCATCGTATTCCTTCAGCAACGTTTCGGTTGGTAAGTCCTTACCCACTTCGGTGTTGCAGACGAACTTCACACCTTCTTTCTCCAAGACATCCAGGCGACGCAACACCACCTGTTCCTTATCCAACTTCATGTTGGGGATGCCGTACATCAGCAGACCACCGGGGCGATCGGCCCGTTCGTAGACCGTGACCCAATGTCCCGCCCGATTGAGTTGAGCCGCTGCCGATAAGCCTGCTGGGCCAGATCCGATAATGGCAACCCG
Source organism: Oscillatoria sp. FACHB-1407 (assembly GCF_014697545.1). GTDB lineage: Bacteria > Cyanobacteriota > Cyanobacteriia > Elainellales > Elainellaceae > FACHB-1407. The sequence continues at coordinate 53,638 of NZ_JACJSA010000015.1, forward strand.
CTTGCCCGTCCGCTTGGCAGGGGGATCGGGCGTAATCCACCCTTCTTCCCAGCCCTTCTCAACGATGGAATATTCGATGTTTTTGATCGTGACCGGGGGATTGTGGATGCCCAACACACAGGAACCCTCGCAGGGAGCGGGACAGACCCGTCCGGTAAATTCGGGGAAGTTGTTGGTTTTGTGGAGGCGATCGAGGGCTTCCTGCCACAATCCGCGATACACCAGATCATTCCATTCTGGAATCAGGTTGTTGATGGGACAACCACTTGCCATGCCACTGATCAGAGTCCCCGTGTGGCAGAAGGGAGTGCCGCAGTCCATACAGCGTGCGCCCTGGGTGCGGAGTCGGTCATCCGGCATGGGCAGGTGAAATTCGTCCCAGTTGCGAATCCGATCCAGAGGTTCCAGTTCAGACGGTAGTTCGCGCAGGTATTCAATAAAGCCAGTTGGTTTTCCCATGTCTCAACTTCCTCCAATTCGGGCAACGTCGCGGGCATTTTCTTCAAAGGCAGCGGTCAGGGCATCATCTCCACTCAGACCAGCGGCGATCGCATTCTTAATCGCTTGCAACACGCGCTTATAGTCTTTGGGCATGACCTTGACAAATTTCGGCAGCATCGCCTCCCAGTTTTCTAAGACCTGGAGGGCTTTCTGACTGCCGGTGTAGTCGGCATGGTTTTGGATGATTTGCCGCAATTCTGCGATTTCTTCGGGGTCGTCCAGGGTTTCCAGTCCGACCATTTGTGGGTTGCAGCGAATGGCGAAATCCCCTGCTTGATCCAGGATGTAAGCCACACCACCACTCATTCCAGCGGCAAAGTTGCGTCCAGTCGTACCGAGGATGACAACCTTACCCCCTGTCATGTATTCGCAACCGTGGTCACCCACAGCTTCTACCACAGCCGTGACACCCGAGTTACGGACACAGAACCGTTCTCCGGCAATGCCGCGAATGTAGACTTCACCAGAGGTGGCACCGTAAAGGCCGACGTTACCTACAATGATGTTGTCTTCGGCTACAAAGGTGGAGTTCTTGGGCGGATAAAGAATCAACTTGCCACCACTCAAGCCTTTACCAAAGTAGTCGTTGGCATCTCCTTCCAGTTCCAGCGTTACCCCTTTTGGCACAAAGGCCCCAAAGCTTTGCCCCGCACTGCCCTGGAAGTAGAGATGGACGGTGTTCTCCGGTAATCCATGCCAGTGGCGTTTGGTGATCTCGTTACCGAGGATGGTTCCCACGGCGCGGTTGACGTTTTTGATCGGTAAGGTGGCTTTAACGGGTTCACCGTTTTCGATCGCCCCCTTACACAGATCCAACAACACCGTGATATCCAGAGACTTGTCTAACCCATGATCTTGAGGAATCTGGCAATAACGCCCGACGTCTTCACCGACTTCAGGTTGGTAGAGAATCTTGGAGATGTCCAGGCCTTTCGCTTTCCAGTGGGCGATCGCCTGTTTCGCTTCCAAAATATCCGTCCGTCCCACCATTTCATTCAGGGTACGGAAACCCAGTTCTGCCATCAACTCACGGGTTTCCTGAGCAATGAACTTCATGAAGTTCACCGTATGGTCTGGATCACCGACGAAGTTCTTCCGCAGTTGCGGATCTTGAGTCGCAACCCCAGCCGGACAGGTGTTGAGGTGACAGACGCGCATCATGATGCAACCCAGAGTCACCAGGGGAGCAGTGGCAAAGCCGAACTCCTCAGCCCCTAAGAGAGCCGCAATCACTACATCCCGTCCCGTTTTCATTTGTCCGTCGGTTTCTACGACAATGCGCGATCGCAAGTTATTCAACACCAAGGTCTGATGGGTTTCGGCCAGTCCCAATTCCCACGGCAATCCGGCATGTTTGATGGAGGTTTGGGGAGAAGCTCCCGTTCCGCCATCAAATCCAGAAATCAGAACGACATCGGCATGGGCTTTGGATACACCCGCAGCGATCGTTCCCACCCCAACTTCTGACACCAACTTGACGCTGATCCGAGCTTCGCGGTTGGCGTTCTTCAAGTCGTGGATCAGTTCCGCGAGATCCTCAATCGAGTAAATGTCATGGTGGGGAGGGGGTGAAATCAGACCGACACCGGGAGTCGAGTGACGCACTTTGGCGATCCAGGGATAGACCTTCCGACCGGGCAACTGTCCACCCTCACCGGGTTTTGCTCCCTGGGCCATCTTGATCTGAATTTCTCTGGCTTGAGACAGGTAGAGACTCGTCACCCCAAACCGACCGGATGCCACCTGTTTGATGGCACTATTTTTCGAGTCGCCCTGTTCGTTCGTCCAGGTGTAGCGTTCGGGATCTTCGCCCCCTTCACCCGTATTGGACTTGCCACCAATGCGGTTCATGGCGATCGCCAACGCTTCATGCGCCTCTTTCGAGATCGACCCATAACTCATTGCCCCCGTCTTGAAGCGTTTCATGATCGCCTCAATCGGTTCTACCTCCTCAATCGGGATGGGTTGACGGGGTTTGAAGTCCAGCAGACCGCGCAGGGTGAAATGCTTCTGGTTCTGCTCATTCACCAGTCGGGCGTAGGTCTTGTACTGGTCGTAATTTCCGGTACGAACGGACTTCTGCAAGGTGTGGATTGTTTCTGGACTGAACAGGTGCGCTTCCCCTTCCTTGCGCCACTGGTACTCGCCACCCACATCCAACGTGTGACCGTTCACCTCGCGTTCCGGGAAAGCGTGAGTGTGACGCAGGATCGCTTCTTTGGCAATCACCTCTAAATCTGCCCCTTCAATCCGGGATGCTGTCCAGGTGAAGTAGCGATCGATGACCGCTTGATTTAAGCCGATCGCCTCAAAAATCTGCGCTCCCCGGTAGCTTTGCAAGGTGGAGATGCCAATCTTCGAGGCAACTTTAATCACCCCTTTCGTTGCGGCTTTGATGTAGTTCTTGCAAGCAGTCTTGTACTCCACCCCAACCAGCAAGCCTTGCTGAATCATATCCTCAATGGTTTCAAACGCCATGTAGGGATTGATCGCACCGCAACCATAGCCGATTAGCGTAGCGTAATGATGGACTTCACGGGGTTCACCCGATTCCAGCACCAATCCAACACGGGTGCGAGTCCCCTGGCGGATCAGGTGGTGATGCAATCCGGCAACGGCGAGGAGTGCGGGAATCGGAGCCTGAGAGGCACTGATGCCGCGATCGCTCAGCACAATAATATTCACCCCATCGGCGATCGCCCCATCTGCTATCTGGCAAATCGTATCCATCGCCTGTTCCAATCCCGTCACACCAGCCTTGGGATCGAACAGCGAGGGAATCGTGATGGACTTGAAGCCATTGGACTGCAAGCCCTTCAGCTTCGCCAGTTCCTCATTGCTGAGGATGGGCGTTTTCAGTTTGATCAGATGACAGCTTTCTGGCTCTGGTTTCAACAAGTTACGTTCTGCACCAATCGTCGTATCGGCAGAGGTGATGATCTCTTCCCGAATCGAATCAATGGGCGGATTCGTCACCTGGGCGAAGAGTTGTTGGAAGTAGTCGTAGAGCAGTTTAGGGCGATCGCTCAGCACCGCCAACGGGGTATCCGTTCCCATCGAACCAACCGCTTCCACCCCATCCCGCGCCATGGGGGTGAGCAACATCCGCACCTCTTCAAAGGTGTAGCCAAAAGCAATTTGCCGTTGAATCACCGTAGTCAGATCAGGATCAGATTCCAGGACAAGATCACTGGAGGCAGGAGTTGGCAGGTTAGCCAAATCGACCAGGTATTGATTCAGCCACTCCCGATAGGGGTGCTCCGTGGCAATCTGCTGTTTAATTTCCTCATCTGCCACAATCCGACCTTCCTGCATATTCACCAGGAACATGCGTCCCGGTTGCAAGCGTCCCTTGTGAGCGACTCGTTCTGGCTCGATTGGCAATACTCCCGCTTCTGATGCCATGATGACCAGGTCATCATGGGTGACGTAGTAGCGAGACGGGCGCAGACCGTTGCGATCGAGTACTGCACCCATCATGGTGCCATCGGTGAAGGCGATCGATGCAGGGCCATCCCACGGTTCCATGAGGCAGGAATGGTATTCGTAGAAAGCTTTCTTCTCGTCGCTCATCGACTCGTGGGCTGTCCACGGTTCGGGGATCATCATCATCACCGCATGGGGAAGCGATCGCCCCGACAGCACCAGCAATTCCAATGCGTTGTCGAAGATCAGCGAGTCACTGCCATCAATGTTGATTACAGGTCGAATTTTGTGGATATCTTCACCAAATGCCTCGGATTCAAACAAAGATTGGCGGGCGTGCATCCAGTTGATATTGCCCCGCAGCGTATTGATTTCGCCGTTGTGGGCAATGTAACGGTAGGGGTGCGATCGCTCCCAACTGGGAAAGGTATTGGTACTGAAGCGAGAATGCACCAAAGCCAGCGCACTTTCCAGGTCAGGATCATGCAATTCGGGATAGTATTGCCCCACCTGCACAGGCATTAACATCCCCTTGTAGACCATCGTGCGGCACGACAGACTGGAGGGATACCAGGCGGGATCAATTTGGGAAGCTCGAATCGCACTGTGGGAGCGTTTGCGGATAATGTAGAGCTTCCGCTCAAACGCCATATCGTCCGCTAAATCAGGACTGCGTTGAATGAACACCTGCTGCATAAAGGGTTCACTCGCCTTAGCCGTATTGCCCAGCGACGAGTTATCTGTCGGCACATCGCGCCAACCCAACACTTTTTGCCCTTCTTCTGCCACAATCTGTTCAAATGTCCAACGGCTTTTCTCTCGCCGTACCGGATCGGGAGAACCGTAGATCATGCCTACGCCATACTGCCCTGCTTCTGGTAGATCAATGTTTTCAGCAGCGGCAACCTTCTTCAAAAATTTGTGCGGAATCTGAATTAAAATTCCGGCTCCATCACCCGTGTTCGTCTCGGCTCCACACGCGCCACGGTGATCAATATTTAACAAAATGGTGAGTGCTTGTTCGACAATATCGTGGGACGTTTGACCCTTCATATGAACGATGAAGCCAACACCGCATGCATCGTGTTCAAATTGTGGATCGTAAAGCCCTTGTTTAGCTGGCAGTTGATTGCTGTTCATTTATGGATGCCCCAGAGGTGGCAAAAACGGTGTTCTTCTATCTCATTGAGAGATTTTCTAATGAGTCTGCAAATCTATCACAGGTCTTAAGGAAATTGTCATATCTACGCTTTAAAGTGTGTTGTTTCTTATCAGTTCTCGTAACATTTCGAGAACTTTTAGTAATAGCAATCTGATCCCTGATGTTTCTCTGTAGCTAAAGTTTTATCGCATTGAAAATCTCGTAACACCAACTCCTCAACTAATTGGTATCAGAACAATCTTTTTTCTTCTTTCTTAATCTCTGTTGCAGAACTTAGGCAATTGGTATAAGTCGCTTTTTGGTGTTGCTGATCCAACCTGTAAATTCCGCAGGTACATTCGCGAAACGCCCGTACAGTGGTGGTCAGTTTTCAAGAGTCCTACAGCAATTCTCATTTGTGCATGCCACACCAACTGCTCATATCGCCCCAATCTACAGGCATTCGCTGTGTGGCACTCGTCTGAGAACCGCTGTATTTGCATTCAGCAATGCCCGCCTTTCAGGAAGCGATCGCCCAAAGAAAATAGTTACGAGAACCGCAGTTGAACTGGGCTCCCGTAACTACCTGATTTTGAAGCTTGATTTCAGTAGAAGATTTAATAACTATCGTCTTGGGTAACCGTGACCAATGCCAATAAATGATTGGCGTGATTGAGGCGATCGCTAATCGCTTGTCGCCAACTTAAACTAATAGATGGATCAGCCAAAATGTCTTGTGCTAATTGTCGATAGGATGCACTTGTCACAATATCAACCTGCTCAAGCAAATTGAGATTTTCGTAGGCAGTTTGAGGCGAAACCTGCATAATGTCCCTTCCTTGTAGCAAGCCCAACTAGAGTGGTAGCTACAGCTATCAATATTCGTTTATCATCTCCAAAATTCTCTTGCGTGAATTCATCCCTTTCACAGAACGTGTTAGTTCTTTACATGAATTCAAACTTTGCCAGCTTTGTTTGTATCGCAGCACTTACAATCGCTCCTTGAGCCACAACAGAGCACTCTCAACATCTGCAACGTGCTCCCCATCTGGAATTGCAGGACGTTGCACCATCACTACTGGAATACCTGACTCGCGTGCAGCAATAATTTTGGCGTAGGTAGCATCACCACCACTGTTCTTACTAACGATCGCCCCAATATCGTAGTGCTGTAATAGCGATCGTTCCTCCTCCAGTGAAAACGGGCCACGTTCCAGCAACACCTTTCCAGGTGGAATTGAGTCATTTGAAGGGGGATCAATCATGCGCATCAGAAACCAGCGATCCTGAAGGTGAGCATAGGCAGCGAGTTCCTGCCGACCCACGGTGAGAAAAATGCGTTGCGCTAACTCCGGTAAGACCACTGCTGCGGCTGCATGACTGGTTACCTCAATCCAGCGATCGCCAGAAGTGCGCTCCCAGGCAGGACGCAACACCATCAAGTAGGGAATGGTTGCTGCTGTGGCAGCGGCAACAGCATGAAACGAAATTTGTGCGGCAAAGGGATGAGTCGCATCAATCAGTAAGTCAATCTGTTGTTCGCGCAAGTAATTTGTTAGTCCTGCAATGCCTCCAAAGTTACCGATTCGCGTGTTTTTAGAAGCCACGAGGGGGCGTTGAGTGCGACCCGCCAGCGAAGAAATCACCTCCACTTCCGACATTTCTGCTGCCCGTATGGCCAGTTCTGCCGCATCACTCGTTCCACCCAAAATTAGAACTCGTTTCTGTTTAGTCATATCGCTTCGTGCATATTCAGGAAAAGGTTAACTGCAACTGCATTAGTCCTGCTATGGTGGTGAAAGGTAGCCGGATCAAGGATAAGAGATAAAATTTAGGATGCTGTTAACGTCAGCGTAACGTACTATCAAGCAACCACTCCCGCTCCCCATTCCCTACTCCCTCCAATGGCTCGTACTGGTTATACCCTTCCCGTTTTTGCGGTCGCTGCGGCTAAAGCAGCGTTATTGCATCTGCAAAGCACATCTCTCAACCCGCTGCATACCGTCACCCTGGATTTATTACCCGATGAGGCGACAATCCCAATTCAGCAGGTGGCTCGATTGGAGCAAAACAGTGCTCTGGCGATCGCCCTCAGTGACCCTGGTGACAACTTAGACCTGACGCGCAACACGCCCATCTGGATATGGGTTAAATGTCTACCCCGACAATCAGAAGCCTTAATTTTAGAAGCGGGAGAAGGCATCGGTAAAACCACAACAGGTGATCCGGCAATTTATCGCTATGCTCGCCGTTTGTTTGAGGCAAACTTACTGCCGTTGATCTCGCCTGACCAAACCGTGACGGTATCCATCGTCATGCCAGAGGGGCGGCAACTGGCGCAACGCACCTCCAATGAAGCGTTTGGCGTACTGGAAGGGCTTTCCCTGTTGGGAACGAGTGGCATCTCCCAACCTCTCTCAGCGGAGGATCATCTAGAGGAGTTGCGTCAGGTGTTGCACACGAAGGTGCAGACGCATTCCCATCTGGTGTTTTGCATTGGCAGTCATGGAATGCACATTGCTCAACGAATGGGTGTTCCAGAAACGGCGATCGTACAAGTTGGTAATTGGGTTGGGGCGTTGCTCCTTGAGGCAGGATTGCGTGAGGCAGAGTCGGTCTTGCTGTTGGGCTATCAGGGCAAGTTAGTCAAGTTAGCTGGAGGAATTTTCAACACCTCCAGTCATCTCGCCGATGCCAAATTAGAAATCATCGCGGCAACAGTTGTCAGAGCAGGCGGTGATTTGTCCGCTGTGGAGGCTGTTTTAGCCGCAAAGACGGCTGATGAGGCGTATAAAGCCTTAGTAGAGTTGAACTTAGCAGACACTGTTTTTTCAACGTTAGCGACGACGATTTCTCAAAAAGCACAAGCCTATGTGCAGAAATACGGCAATGTCACACTCACCGTCGGCACAAGCTTGTTTGATCGCCAGGGACAAATAATTGGGCAAGATGCGATCGCGGCTCAATGGATGACCTTAGATAACGTCAATTCGGGTTAAGTCCTGGCGAATCAATTCGCGGCTATCAGAACCAAGTCCGCCTTCGCAGACTACGGAAAATCAAGGGTCTGCTGAACCGACGTAGGTCGGTTGTGTTCCAGTGGCTGCGGTTTCAACCGCCAAGATCCTTATCCCAAGCTCAGGTTAGATAGCTAAGCCTTCAACTAAAGTGCGTGTGACAAATGCCGACAGGGCTTCAATCTCGTGAGGCTGCGTAATCGGTAACCGTCCATCCAGAAGCAACATCGCCAATCCATGCACCGTTGACCAGGCAACCCACGCCAGTTGCATCTCATCGTCGGGGCGTACGGCTCCAGCTTTTTGTGCCGCAACAATGACATCCAATAACACCTGAAATGCCTGCCCTCCTGCTTGCGCTCGTTCTGGATGGAGTGACTCCTCACCCGTATAACGACCAAACATGACCCGATAGTGGGAGGAGTGGGCGATCGCAAACTGCACATAGGCAACACCAGTCGCCTCCAATCGCTTCAATGGATCATCTGGTGCTTGTTGAATTCCCCGCTGCATCGCCTCTGTTAGCCCCATAAACCCCTCTTCGGCAACCGCTGCCAGTAATGCTTCCTTGTCCTGGAAATGGCGATAAGGAGCCGTATGGGATACCCCAACCCGTCGGGCTACCTCTCGCAGCGACAAGTTACTGACATCCTCTTCTGTGATCAGAGCGATCGCCCCTGTAATCAACGCTTGCCGTAAATCGCCGTGATGATATGTCGTCTTCTCAGCCATAATCTCCATTTTTTTGTCAATGGTTAATGGTCAATGGTTAATGGTTAATGGTCAATGGTCAATGGTTAATGGTTAATGGTCAATGGTTAATGGGCAGTGGTTAATGGTCAATGGTCAGTGGTCAGTGGTCAATGGTCAGTGGTTAATGGTCAATGGTCAATGGTTAATGGTTAATGGTCAGTGGTCAATGGTTAATGGTTAATGGTCAATGGTTAATGGGCAGTGGTTAATGGTCAATGGTTAATGGGCAGTGGGCAGTGGGCAGTGGTCAATGGTCAATGGTCAATGGTCAATGGTTAATGGTTAATGGTTAATGACCTCTGCTATTAGCCTTTCAGTCATGTTGATTGGGCGTTACGCAGACCCTATTTCCCTGCTCTGACGGGTGTTGCTGGGTTAAAGGTCGCATCTTGAAGCATTCCCCATCTCTCCTTAGGCTCGTGAATTGAATCAATCCGCAAACGGTACGGGCAGGTTTAGCTAGACCAGTCTGCACCCTGTCGTGGATTTGATGGCAAAACCCGCTCCTCTCCAGTATCGAACTGTCTGAATTTCCGTTCCTTAACTAAAGTTTGCACTCCTTTGTTTACACTGTCAACATCCTGGGTTATTCTAATGTTGTCAGCGTAAACATTCTCGATTGAGAAAGGGAAACGACCATGCAAGCTCAATCAGCAAAGCCTACAAACGATTCTCACTACGACTTAATCTTGATTGGTTCTGGCATGGGTGCGCTCACCGTTGCCAGTCTGATGAGCCAATTGCGGGGCAAACGAGTGTTAGTGCTGGAACGCCACTTTAAGGCAGGCGGATTTACCCATGACTTCAAACGACACCAGTTTCACTGGGATGTGGGGATTCACTACATTGGGCAAATGAATGAGGGATCATCCATGCGTCAATTGTTTGACCTGGTGACGCAAAATGGCGTGCAGTGGAGCAAGATGCCAGAGCCGTTTGAGCGGTTTGTCTACCCAGGGTTGACCTTTGACGTGTATGGCGACCCCAAACGCTTTCAAGCGGATTTGATACACCAGTTTCCAGCAGAAAAGCGAGCCATTCGACGTTACTTCCGAGACTTGCGAAAAGCGGCAGCAGCCTTGTTTCTGCGAAATTTGCGGCTGAATGGAAATTGGCTTTCCAAGCTGATTGGGCAGTTGGGCAGTTGGTGGAGTGGCATTGGATTAGACCTAACTACCCAGGAGTATCTCGATCGCCATTTCAGCGATCCCAAGCTAAAAGCGTTGTTAGTCTCGCAATGGGGTGACTACGGGTTACCTCCGGCTCAAAGTCCCTTTGCGGTTCATGCCACGATCGCCACTCATTACTTGCACGGAGCGTACTATCCTGTGGGGGGTGCAGGGGCGATCGCCCATAGTGTGAAAACGGTTGTGGAAAGTCGGGGTGGACGGTTTTTGCTCAATCGCGACGTTACGCAAGTGTTGATTGAGAACGGACGTGCCGTTGGTGTGCAAGTGCGAAAGGTGAATGCTGCTCCAGAAGCAGAATTGGAAACCTATTATGCTCCCATCATTGTTTCCAACACAGGAGCCGCAACAACTTACCTCAAGCTGATTCCAGCGGATTACCCAATTCCGTTTCGAGACTCACTGCGACAGTTTGTGCAACGCCATTCATCGATTACCAATGTGACGTTGTATTTGGGGCTAGCCGATGATCCGAGAAAATTGGGATTTCTAGGCGAAAACCACTGGTTGTATGAGGCGATCGATCACAATGCCATCTACGAAAAACGCAGTCAGTGGATTTTCGACGGAGAGGCTCCACAATGCTATTTGTCTTTTCCGTCGCTAAAAGATCCAAAAGCAACGGCGCACACCGCAGAAATTCTTGCCTGGGCAGACTACGACAGCTTTGCTCAATGGAAAGCACAACCGTGGTTGCATCGTGGTCAGGATTACCAACAACTAAAGGAACGCATTAGCCAAACCTTGATTCAACAGGTCGATCGCCAATATCCAGGGTTTGCCAAGCTAGTAGCGTATTATGAACTCTCGACTCCGCTCACTAACGAACACTTCACCGGACACAATAAGGGCGGTATCTATGGGTTGCCTGCCATTGCAGAACGCTTTGCCCCTGAAAATGCTGCCTGGACAAAGACTCAAACTCCTGTTCCTGGACTTTATCTGACAGGTGCAGATCTGTACATGGGAGGTATCGTTTCAGCCATGTTGGCTGGTGTAACAACGGTGAATAGTCTACCCGGTGGTGTTGCATTGCCAAAGGTGTTTGCGATCGCCGCCAAAGAAACTAACATTACCCCACCTCTTCCAAAAGATAGTAGAAAACAAGTTCCACACCTGTCAGCGTAGGAATGTTCAGACAACGATACTTGCAACTCATCAATTGCTCATAGGGGCGTGGCTTGTCATGCCCTGCTTCTCATCAGCTACTCTCTTGTAATTGGCATAAACAGCGACGGGTTGCAGAATTGTTCAAATTGGGATCAACGAATGACAGGTTTACTAACGCCTTTAAGTTGGCAAGAAGTTTTGCTTCGGTTGGGGATTGCATTGATTGTAGGAGCCGTTGTTGGGTTGGATCGTGAAATAAAAAACAAACCCGCTGGGTTACGAACTCATATGTTAGTGAGTTTAGGATCAGCCCTATTTGTGTTAGTGCCAATTCAGTTGAGCGTTGCCCAAGAGAGTAGTGAAGCCGTGAGCCGAGTGCTGCAAGGCATTATTACTGGAGTCGGTTTTGTAGGTGGTGGCGTGATCCTGCGAGGCTCTGGGGGAAGGGCAGAGTCAAAAATTCACGGGCTAACAACGGCTGCGGCAGTTTGGATTGCCTCTGCATTAGGAATTTGCGCGGGTTCTGGATTATGGCAACTCGGATTGATTGGTGCCATTCTCTCATTTCTGACGTTAACTACGGTTAAGTATGTAGAGAAAGGGTAGAGAATCGTTGGTATGAATTACTAAGTACTGCTATTCATAGATAGGGTTTGGAAATAAAACCAGGGGGGTGTGGGGGCTGCGTCCCCAGCCAGGGGTTCCACCCCTGCACCCCAAATTCCCACCCTTATTTACGACGAGTTGTACTAAGAATCGTCGATTAAACAGCTTCAGAAACTTCAGAATGATGGATTAGATAAAATCCAATTTCCCTGGTTCTTAGCCAGAGGCTGGGAACCTAAAGGTGGAGGCTCTGCCTCCTATGACACCAGCTTTGGAGGCAGAGCCTCCGGCACAGAATAACAAGGCGGAGCCTTGTTACAAGAAGCAGGTGGACGCTCGCAGGGGCGGGTTTTGCTATTTACTGACGGCAAACCCAAGAACTTATCTGTAAAACCCCTCCCTACCGACATCTGTCTTGATCACAATTTAATACCAATTTGAATTGGCTTCGCTGCACAGGATTCTGTAAGGGCGTTTCGCGAAACGCCCCTACCCAGTGATCTACCACAATCAAACATTAAATCGGTATATAGCAACCCTAAATGATTTGTGAAAGTGCCCGCCCGATGGGCGGGCACTTTCACAAATCACCTTTTTCACAAATCAGATAGGACTGCTATAGTTTGGTATGTAACTTTGGTCAGAAAGCTTAAGGCAAAGGCAATGACTCAAACCCTGATGCTGGGAAAGCTTCCTGACTCGCCTCCGCCCCATCGAATGTAGCTACGGCTATAATTTGCATCCCTAAGAGTTATTTGAGGCTTATGTGCTGTGTTCAGCGTACGTTGTGGCACACCAAAATAAGCTTTTTGCATGAAGAGTAGAGAGTCATCTCATAGGGTGTGAGTAGTGCGCTATCAAGCGTAACTGTGTATAAGGCAAGCCAGGAATTGCGGCATAAGGTTTATCTCTGATCGTACCAACTCAAAAACTGGCACTGAAATATCAGTTGAGTGCGAAAAGTAGATTGAATAAATGTTAGTAGCCAATAGAGAGAAGCAACCGATTCTAAGCCTGTCATCATAGCAATGATATTCATCTTAGAGTTCTTGAAAGCTCTGCCTTAGACATTAGCCCCTTAGTTTAGGAGCAAACCTATGCAACTCAGTGATACTTCATTAACTACAACTCACACTACTAAAGATGAAACGTGTAAAGCATCATCTACGACTGCTAACTCCAATGATCACGATGTCAGACTCGGTTGGATTTTAGTGAATAAAAACCTGATTTCAGAAGACCAACTTAACACTGCTCTCAACAATCAGCCCACATCTTCCCAACAAATTGGTGAACTGCTGACCGAGCAACAGTTGATTTCTGAACAACAGTTACAACAAGCACTGCAAGAGCAATACTGGCGTAGAAATGGCTATTGGATTATTGAATAGCCGATCTGAACGACAGGTCAAAACGTTTAAATCGCCCAATAGGATGATCCACTTGTGTGAGGTGTTAGCTGTTTTGTACCCTCTATCTTAATAAAAGATAGATACGGCTTCGTTATCAGTCTTAAAAACGGCTTTAAACAACGGGTCAGTTCTTGTACAACGAGAACAATAAAATTCTAAAGTTGTTACTCCTGACCCAATTTAATTTCACTTATTCACCTATATCCCAAACATCAAGCAGAATCGCTACAGACAGATTTAGACAAGACATCAGAGACGACAACCTCAACCCCGGCAGCAATGTCGGGTTTTTTCTTTTGAATTGTGCAAGGTTGGAACTACCCTTGCTACAACTAGGAGATATCCCAAGTTTAGTAGCGTTATGGTTCGTGTTAGAGCACCCGAAATCCCTAAACATCTGGATTGGCTTAATTCGGATTGGCTTAATGTAGCGCAACCTGGTTTATCACTGAAGGCATTGCGAGGCTATGTCGTTCTATTAGATTTTTGGACGTATGGGTGCATCAACTGTTTGCATATCATTCCTGATTTGAAGTTTTTAGAACAAAAGTATGGCGATCGCCTCGTCATTCTTGGAGTTCACACAGCTAAATTTGACCACGAAAACAATCGTGATAGTGTGCAGCAGGCAATATTGCGTTATGGTGTGCCGCATCCAGTAGTCATCGATCGCGATCGCCACCTCTGGGATCAGTATGCAGTGAGAGCATATCCCACTATCGTCGTGATTGACCCAAAAGGTTATGTTGTCAGGACGATAGTCGGTGAAGGTCAACGACAGGTGCTAGACGACCTGATTCAACAGGTGTTGGACGAACATGACAGCAAATCCCTCAACGTTGTACCCCTGCCCCTGCCCTCAGAACCCTCCCCATCGTTGATTCTCTCGCCCCTAGCCTTCCCCGGAAAGGTTATAGCCGATGAAGCCAGCGATCGCCTGTTTATTGCAGATACGGGGCATCATCGCCTGGTGATCACGACTCTGGATGGATCACTGAAAGCAGTGATCGGCACAGGTGAAGCAGGCTCAACCAATGGGGATTGGTCAGTCGCTCAGTTTTCTGCGCCACAGGGAATGGCGTTCGATCGCCAGCAACAGGTGTTGTATGTAGCAGATACGGGCAATCATCAGTTGCGCTGTGTTGATTTGCGAGATCAGACCGTTAAAGCGATCGCAGGTACAGGCGTCCAAAGTCGATGGCTGTTTCCCCATGGAGGTCAGGCATTGGAGGTCGATCTCAATTCCCCATGGGATGTGGTGCAGATTGAGAACCAGTTATACATAGCCATGGCAGGCTCTCATCAAATTTGGGTCATGGACTTGTTAGAACACACCATCCAAACCTGGAGCGGCACTGGAGCGGAGTTTTGCGCTGATGGCTCTCCTGAAGTTGCTGCCTTTGCTCAACCTAGCGGGCTTGCGACTGATTCAGAGGAGTTATTTGTGGCAGATAGTGAGTCCAGTTCAATTCGAGGTGTCAAGGTCGCCCCTGTTCCGATAGCTCGAACAGTATGTGGCAGTGGTCAACTGTTCGGCTTTGGCGATCGCGACGGAGCGGGTTCTGATGTGCGATTACAACACTGTTTAGGAGTTGTGTATGCAGAGGGTTATTTATGGATTGCTGACACCTACAACCATAAAGTTAAACAGGTGAATCCTACAACCAACGAATGCAAAACTGTTGCAGGTGGCGGCATTCCTGGGTTTCAAGATGAGCTAGGGATCGACGCAACCTTTGCAGAACCCAGTGGATTAACCTACGCCCGTCAGCATCTCTATGTTGCCGACACCAACAATCATGTGATTCGTCACATTCAGCTCAACTCCCTGGAAGTCAGTACCTTACCAATACCGGATTTATGTTCGCCTTACGTTTGTTTACCTGATTAACTCTCAATTCGTGACTTGCCGCAAAAGTTGCAGATTCCCACGCCATGTAACGAAGCCCAAAACAAACTGATTAACTTCTAAAAGTTTGGTATTCTAATTTCCACGTGGAGGATGTTAGTTTTGTGACGCGCTAGAGGAGCGACCCCATGCGGGTTTTATTGAGATTTGCTCAGGCAATCGATCGCCTGAGTGAGATGGTGGGGCAATGGTGTAACTGGCTAGTTATTATCACAGTTGCGGTTGGGTTTTATAACGTTTCTGTACGCTACATTGGGCGATTTATTGGGGTGCAATTGTCATCCAATGCCCTGATTGAGTTGCAGTGGTATTTATTCTCTCTGATCTTTCTACTGGGGTTTGCCTACATTCTGAAGCACGACCAAAATGTGCGGGTCGATTTTTGGTATGCCCATTGGAGCGAACGACGACGCACTTGGGTTAACCTGATCGGCACCGTGCTTTTTCTCATTCCGTTTTGTTTGCTGGGGCTATATGCAACCTTTGATCCCGTGTTGGGGTCGTGGGGGCGATTGCCCAATGGCACCTGGGGAACCTGGGAAGTCTCTTCCGATGCGAATGGATTGCCTCGTGCTCCGATCAAGACGATGGTGTTAGTGGGGTTTGTGTTGCTATTGTTGCAGGCGATCGCCCAAACCATTAAATATGCAGCGGTGCTGTTGGGCTATCAGCAAGTCACCCAACAACTGCACCAGGAATCTGAAAACCTGCCGTTTGAGTAGTCCTATGAACCACGGGGAGCAGCATCAGCATGGGGTATGAATGGTTGGCGATCGCCATGTTTGCCGTCTTTTTTGTCATTTTGATTAGCGGCTATCCAGTGGCGTTTTCCTTTGCGGGGACGGCTCTCACCTTTGGGGTGATTGGCTTGGCAGTGGGAGCTTTTAACCCCAATCGCTTATTGCTACTGCCCAACATTTGGTTTGGCACAATGTCAAACTTCACCCTGTTAGCCATTCCGTTTTTCGTCTTTTTAGGCTCGGTTTTAGAGAAATCGGGCATCGCCGAGGAATTGCTGGAAACCATTGGCATTCTCATGGGGCGACTGCGCGGAGGTTTAGCCCTCGCGGTGGTGATTGTGGGTACTCTTTTGGCAGCAACGACAGGGGTGGTAGCGGCAACCGTGATCGTCATGGGAATCCTCTCGTTACCGATCATGTTGCGCTATGGCTATGACAAGCGGTTAGCAGCGGGCGTTATCGTTGCATCCGGCACTCTGGCACAACTGATCCCTCCCAGTTTGGTGTTGGTCGTTCTCAGTGACCAGATCGGTGTATCGGTTGGGGATTTGTTCTTAGGGGCGTTAATTCCCGGACTGATGCTATCCGGTTCCTATGTCCTGTACGTTTTATTGCTGGCGTTTTGGAAGCCTCAAACGGCTCCCGCATTGCCTCCCGATGTGCGATTGATTGGGGGTGCTGTTCTCTTGAAAAAAGTATTAAAAGCTGTTTTACCCACCGTTCTACTGATTTTTGCGGTGTTAGGGAGCATTTTCTTTGGAATTGCCACTCCGACGGAGGCAGGAGCGGTTGGAGCGGTTGGAGCCTGTGTGTTAGCCGCGCTCAACCGTCGCTGGAACCAGAAGCTAATCCGGGATGCGGCTCATGCAACCGCATCTATCACAGCCCTCGTGTTGATCATTCTCTTTTGCTCGTCCTTTTTTGGGCTGGTATTTGACGGCTTGGGAGGCAGGCGATTGATTACCGATTTGCTGGTTAACTTGCCGGGTGGCTATCTCAGCTTTTTGATCGTGAGTAACCTGGTGATTTTTGTTCTGGGAGTGTTTTTAGAATTCATCGAGATCTGCTTTATCGCCATGCCCTTGTTAGTCCCGGCGGCTCAAGCATTAGGCATCGATATGGTCTGGTTCGGAGTGATTATGGCGATTAACCTGCAAACCGCGTTTATCTCGCCGCCCGTTGGGTTCTCGCTGTTTTATCTGCAAAGTGTTGCACCGAAAGAAGTCAGCACGATCGACATTCACCGCAGTGCCTTTCCCTTTATGGCATTGCAGGTCTTAGTGTTGTTAATCGTCATCGCCTTTCCGCAAACGGTGCGATGGTTGGTAGATCTGTCGTTTCAATAGATTGGTTAGGGGTCAGGGATCAAGGGTCAATGGTCAATAGTTAGGGATCAGGGGTCAATGGTCAATCGTCAGTTGTTCATTGTTTTTACCGTTCTCAGCCTACTAATGACGATTGACCATTGACCATTAACTATTGACTATCAACTAATGACTATTGACCATCAACCATCAACTATTGACTAATGACTATTGACCATCAACCATTAACTATTGACTATTGACCATCAACCATCAACTATTGACCATTAACCACTCACTGATTCAACTTGCTGTAGCTGAAGCGGGTAAAGTTGCCTTCATTGAGGCTGTTCCAGGCGTAGACGCGATCGCGAAATTCTCGCCATCCAGTGTAAACCGCCTGAAAATCAGGATCTTTAGCCGCAAATTCGTCATACAGCGCGAAAGTTGCTTCCTCCGCTGCACTCAAAATTTCATCGCTGTAAGCTCTGAGTTCCACACCATTACTGACCAGGCGTTGCAATGCCTCATTGTTGCGAGTTTCATAGCGTGACAACATCGTGACATTAGCTTCATAGGCGGCTGTTTGTACCGCCGCTTGATATTCAGGAGGTAGGTTGTTCCATTCATCCAAATTAATTTGCAACTCTAAGGTCGCTCCCGGTTCCCACCAACCGGGATAGTAGTAGTACTGCGCGACTTCATTTAGCCCTAACTTTTCATCATCGTAGGGACCAACCCATTCCGCTGCATCGATCGCCCCTGTTTGAAGGGCCTGAAAGATTTCCCCTCCGGGCAGACTTTGCACCGTCACGCCGAGTTTAGACATCACCTGACCACCCAGCCCAGGAATTCGCATCTTTAACCCTTGTAAATCTGTAACAGAGGCAATCTCCTTACGGAACCATCCCCCCATCTGTGTGCCTGTGTTCCCGGCGGGAAACTGAATCACGTTGAACTTGCTGGCGTATAGCTCCTGCAATTGCTTCAATCCGCCTCCCTCATACAACCAGGCGTTTTGTTGTTGAGGCGTCAGCCCAAAGGGAACAGTCGTACCGAAGGCGAGTGCTGGACTTTTGCCGAGGTAATAGTAGGAAGCGGTGTGCCCACAGGGAATTGCCCCTTGAGACACCACATCTAAAATTTCTAGAGGAGGAGCTAGCTCCCCTGCCGCCCGGGGTGTGATCTTAAATCTGCCTCCGGTTAAAGCCGCAAGGCGATCGACCAACACTTGAGCACCACCAAAAATGGTATCCAATGCAACGGGCCAACTGGTTGCCATTTCCCACTCAATCGTGGGTAGGTCAGCCGTACTGGCAGTGGAGTTGGAACCCGTTTCATTGGAAGTTGTCGCCTGACTACATGCGACTAATCCCGCTGTGCTGGCGGCTCCAAGGGCAAGACTATTTAAGAGGGCACGACGTTTCATAACAGGTTTCTCAAAAAACAGGTGTTGACTGGGACAAATACTGTTTCAGATATTTATCTCGCTTTAAGAGTATTTCAGAAGACGTTCCCTCTCATGCATTCTCTTAGAAAATATTTGGAAAACACCGCAAACCAAGTGACGGAAAAGAGGAATAAAAATAGTAGAAACAATAACAGGGTGACTGGAAGATAAATCACGCTACACCTCGATATCTATGGCTCTATCACGACGGAAATTTTTTACTTTGGCGGGCACTGGGATAACGGGTGCTCTGTTGCTTGCTCCACTAATGGCGGTTTACCAGAGGCGGGCGATCGCAACGGCACGCTATGGTCCCCTGCAACCCGATCCCAACGGGATTCTGGATTTGCCTGCCGGATTTTCCTACACCCGCCTGTCTGAAACCGGGCAACTGATGAGCGATGGCTACCCCGTACCGGGTGGACACGATGGCATGGCAGCGTTTGCTGGCAGTAATGGCATGACGATTTTGGTGCGAAACCATGAACTGGATCTGACCTCCAGTACGCTGGTCAGAGCACCCAATGACAAACAGTTTGATGCCAGAGGTCGCGGCGGCACAACCACTTTGATCATCGATGCTAATCACCGATTAATCAGTCACTATGGCTCACTGGCAGGGAGCGATCGCAACTGTGCTGGTGGCGCAACCCCCTGGGGCTCGTGGTTGAGTTGCGAGGAAAGTGTAGAAATAGCAGATCAAAAACACGGTTATGTGTTTGAAGTCCCCAGCCAAGCGACAACGTTTGTTGACCCCATTCCATTGAGGGCGATGGGTCGGTTTCGACGAGAAGCCGTCGCCGTAGATCCCCATTCCGGTGATGTCTACATGACGGAAGATCGCGAAGATGGTCTGTTTTACCGTTTTGTTCCTGTGGAACCCGGCAATTTGAGTGCGGGAGGGGCGTTGTATGCGTTGAAATTAGCAGCCATGCCACAAGCCATTACCCGCTTTGGAGTTCCATTACAGCAACCAATGGCAGTTGAGTGGGTTCCGATCGCTGTCCCCGACCCCGATAGTGATACCGTCCGTGTTGAGGGATTCAACAAAGGAGCCGCTCAATTTGTGCGGGGTGAAGGGATTATCTATGGCAATGGCGAAGTCTATTTTTGCTGCACCAGTGGCGGTAGAACGGGTGAAGGACAAATCTGGCGGTATCTTCCGGCTAACAACACGTTGGAGCTTTATCTGGAACCTGAAGATGCCAGTGTTTTAGACAATCCCGATAATGTAGTGATCGCTCCCAATGGTGACCTGTTTGTCTGTGAAGACGGAGACGGAACGGATCAGGTTGTTGGTATCACCCCTTCTGGTTCGCTTTACCCATTTGCTAGAAACGTGCTCAATACCGCAGAGTTGGCTGGAGTTTGCTTCTCACCCGATGGACAAACAATGTTTGTCAACCTCCAAACGCCAGGTATCACCTTGGCGATTTGGGGTCCCTGGGCAAGTTAGGAGCGATCGCCCCGCTTGATGCACTGCATACAAATGTTGAATAAGGCGAGGATCAACCCTACCTCAATGCCAATTTGGAGTTGTAGTGGAGCAGAGATCAGACCGATCAAGACAAGGATTGAGCCAATAATGGCACTGACAATGAGAACCGCTTCATCGTTAAATAGGTTCAACCCTGCCCACAGTGTGCCGAACCCTAGAATCCAGAAGATTAAATGTTCCATGCTTGATATCTTTTCCAACATACCCACTCAAGAGTGTAGCAATGTCTAATCGTTTATTTAGAAGCCTTGATGTATCCTTTACACTGGCTTCTGAAGTACTCTATTAATCGGATGGTGACACCCTCAAGGCAGACCTATGGCAGAAGTAAAGCCTTATGTTTCAAAACTATTCATCTACCCGATCAAATCCTTAGATCGAGTCGGCCTTGATCGGGGAGTGATCCTAAAACAGGGTGGTCTGAAGGGCGATCGCGAATTTGCCATCGTAGATGAATCTGGTCAGTTTGTGAATGGCAAGCGCAACAGCAAAGTTCATCGGCTCCGGACGCAGTTCGATCTCGCCGCTAATACAGTGTCTTTGCACGTTGAGGGAGAACCTGATCAACAAACATTTCATCTAGAAACCGATCAAAAAGCCCTTGAAGCTTGGCTAAGCCGCTACTTCGGTGTTTCGGTATCGATTAAGCACAATCTTGAGACGGGGTTTCCAGACGATTTAGAGTCTCCGGGTCCGACGGTGATCAGCACAGCAACCTTAGAGGCGATCGCCTCCTGGTATCCAGACCTGGATGTTGAACAGATCCGTTTGAGACTGCGTGCCAATATCGAAATTGCTGGAGTACCCCCGTTTTGGGAAGATTGTTTGTTTGCAACCGCAGAACAAGTTGTTGACTTTCAGATTGGCTCAGTCAAGTTTATGGGTGTTAATCCGTGTCAACGCTGCGTTGTTGTGACTCGTGACGCTCAAACTGGAGAAGCTTACCCTCAGTTTCAAAAAACATTTGTGGCAAAACGGCAGGAAACGTTACCCGCATGGGCAGAGCGATCGCGCTTCAACCACTTCTATCGCTTAGCCGTCAATACTCGACTACCGGCTTCAGAGGAAGGAAAAGAGATTTGTGTGGGCGATCGCCTGATAGTAAATAGCGACGGCAAAAATCTCCTGTAGCAAGATATCCAAAATCCAAAATCCAAAATCCAAAGTGAGTATCACTCTTTCAATAGAACAAAAGAGAAGTACTCCCTTTCTATAATTGTCGTGCTCCGGTTATTAAAACTAATTCTTCATTAAAACTAATTTTATGGTGCGGCATAATTTACCCCCCAACAACCTTGAACAGTCGGCTCACCAAACCGTTTCACACCCCTGGTTTGAACGATTGTCTCGTCTGGGCTATGCTGCCAAGGGAATAGTTTATTTTGTGGTTGGGCTATTAGCACTGCAAGCGGCGATCGGTAGTGGCAGTCAACCGACGGATACAAATGGTGCTCTAGAGGCGATCGTCGCTCAACCCTTTGGCAAGTTTCTTTTAGGGATTGTGGCGATCGGTTTAATCGGATACGTCCTCTGGCGTATTGCACAAGCCGTTTTAGACCCAGAACACTCAGGGCAACAAACCAGTGCAAAACAAGTGGCTCAACGCATCGGTTATGCATTTAGTGCAGCAGCCTACACTGGATTAGCCGCAACCGCAGTCAAACTCATTTTAGGCACTGGTAATGGCGGTGATGGTAACGCAACTCAGGATTGGACAGCACGATTCTTGTCTCAACCGTTTGGTCAATGGTTAGTTGGGCTTGCCGGATTGATTACCATTGGGGTTGGCATTTCCTACCTCTATGAAGCATACAAAGCTAAGTTTCGCCAGCACTTAAACCTCAATGCCATGACCCCCAAAGAGCGAACTTGGGCTATGCGAGCAGGTCGATTTGGCATTGCTGCTCGTGGCGTCGTGTTTGGCATCATTGGAATCTTTCTTATCCAGGCGGCAATCCGTTCTAATCCGAATGAGGCGAAGGGGTTGGGTAACGCTCTGGCGGCTCTCGCACAACAACCCTTTGGTCCCTGGCTATTGGGATTGGTCGCCCTGGGATTAATCGCCTACAGCATCTATTCTCTAGTTGAAGCTCGCTATCGTAAGCTTGGCAATGCTTAATATGGGTGTCGCTACTTTAACGTGAATTTGGGATCAGGATTTTGGCGGTTGAAACCGCAGCGGTAACAGAGTGCTGAGTGCTGAGGAAATAAAGTCCCTTCAAACAATGCAGGTTTTGAAGGGGCAGTTTTGTGTTTAGTCCTGTTTAGTCGAGGTCTATCTGACTAAACCTGCTCGCCCTCCAAGCCGTGATTGAATCTGCCCCTACTCACCGTTCCAGCTTATAGAGTTACCTCAACCAAGTGAGAGTGCTTTAAGGAGGCATATACCTACTGGAGGGGCAGTCGCCCTATTGGAGTAGGAACGCGGCTTTCCGGCAAAAATGAGTCTCAACTTGCGATAGAGGGTAGCGTGCCGGATTCTACGTTAACTTAGCGAATAAGTAAATGATGTGTTGCGAAAATACATAATCTTGCTTACCTATCTTTACAAATCTCTCCTTCGCCATGCTCATCGACCTTTTAGAAAAAAAGAATACAGATAGAAAAAATAACCAATTTTTAGAAGCGACCGTTGTTATCAGTAAGTTAAGAAACAGCATTTGGTTTTTTGGAATTCCATCCTGGGTTTACGGTATCGCGGATCGAGGAGTTGCTGCACTTGCAGACGGTTATCTATCTGCAATCGAGATTGCTCATATTTTGACAGCATCTCTCTTCTTCCTGGGTTGGCTACTACTAAAACCTGACTACGATTTAGATAGTGAGCATTTGCTGCCTGTCTATAACCCTGACTCCATCTCCCACCAAAATTATCTCGAAGCAACTCGTGCTCGAATTGATGAGATGGAAAAATATCACATGATTCGTCAGGAATACATTCTGCCATTTCCCTATCTCTGTCAGATTTACCATTTGTTGAACTTAAAGCACCTGGAAGAAGTGCATAGCTTCAGCCTCAACAATTTAAAAGTGGTGAAAGTTAGTGAATTCCAACCAACCAGTGTGGGTGGAGTAATGAAGTTCCAGACCGTTTTGGATTCTCCAATTAATGCACTGCGAATCTGGAGACAACCCATTGTTGAGGCAGAACTGATTCTGCATACGCCTTACACAGTGGAATTGAGCATTCCGGTATATCAAAATCGACGAATCATTGTGTTATTTAACGCACTGCCCATTAATAACACTGAACACAAACTATTCATCGATATCTATAGTGATTTAGGTTGGTTTAAACCCCCTCTGCAAGTTTTGCTCCATCTGGCCTCCTGTTTGACTCTCTTTGAAGATCTGCCCTATCTACATACTTTGGCAAATCGAAACATTCAACGGTTAGTCAACTTAGGTCGAGTTTCAAATCACGAAACCATGCAATTATTTAATCGATTTGTTGATTTGTATGGTGCAGGGATAGAAGGAACTAAGCCGACCAATCGATTGGCGGAAGCGGGCGCAGAGGCATAGGGGAGTGCCTGGTATCTAGAAGGTCGTTGTAAATTGTTAGATGAGGCTTGGTATTCCCAAGCCTTTTTAGTTGGAGGGTACTTTGTATTCAATACCGCTCATCTTACAACTCATTTAAAGCTGCTATAGCACAACACTAAATTGACCATTAATGAACGCAGGATAGACCACAGAACTCTTGCCAATACTACACATCCGTTTAGATCCTTCTCTGGAGATATGAATTATGGTGCAGTTTTAACTATCTTAAGTATCTGTGAGTAGAGAGTTGTAGGGGCAAAACTCTGCAAGGAACTCATCTTGATTGATAAAAAATTTGCTGGGATTAAAGGATTCTCAATTCATACTTTGAGTCAGCAACACTAAACAAATTTGTATTCATTGAGAACTCTTATGAATGTAGTCAGTGATACTTCTGATATTCACATTCTTGAATCGATCGCCTTCAAGATCAGTTCTAAACCAGCGACAGTAGATGGAGTAAGGTTTGTTTCAGAGGCTTATTCCCTGCCAACAGAACAGCCAATTGATCAGCATCAGCCCATTGATGCAGCTCAAGTATCACAAGTACTACCAGTTTGTTTTGTGATTGTGTGGGCGATCGCTGTTTTTGTTTTTCTGCGATTCAAACCTCATCGTCATAAGCAACCGATGTGTACTGTCAGAGGACAAATTCCCTGTACGACTTGTCGGTTTTTTACCAATAATCCCTATGTCAAATGTGCAGTCCGCCCAGATCTGGCATTAACAAAACAAGCGATCGACTGCACTGATTATCAGGATTAGAATGACTCGTCCTGAGCGCAGTGGATACACCAAATTTTCAACCTGAACTTATTCTGTAGCTTAAATCACTATTTACCACTTCCGGCAGTTGACCATTTATTTCCGTAGATAGATCTCGATCAGAGTAAATTTATTCCGTTGATAGATTCTAAAAACGGCTGATTCAGAGAAACTTAGGGATTATTACACGATTGTTCCTAAATCGGGTATATGAAGATGGAAGCGATCGCCAACCGTCTCAAAATCATTTAGGACAACACTATGATGATGCCATTGATAATCCTTTAATGACTTTCTTTAATTCAAACACTCCAATTTTTGTTAGGAAAAAAACTGCTTTTGTTCAAGATCTACCGGGTATTTGGAGGATTCACTGGCAAATTGGTCGCCACGTTATCCTCTCTACCTTTTATACTCGCCATGATCAAGCTTGTCTTGTATGGGGTCTTTTATCCAGCATTATTTTTACTACTGTTCAGTTCGTACCCGTTAGTTGGTTGCATCAAACAGTTATTTTTAGTGGGTTAACTCTGGCTGCCCTTGCTATCATGCTTGGACTGACGTTGTACCTCACTGAGGAAAAGCCCTTTGCACGAGTTCTATGGGCTTGGGTCTTACTGATGGTAGTGGGCATATCCATCACCAATATGAGCTTTTTTCTAGGATGGGGTCACGTTCTAGGCTCAATCTGTCCACTGTGGTTGATATTAAATGCAATTGGTTATTGCTTCACCGGGGTAGAGTTGCGATCGCGTATGTTTCTGTTATTAAGCGGATTCCATCTACTCGCTGTTTTATTACTTCCCTATGTAGGCATTTGGCAACCACTTACTACTGGAATTGTGATTAGTGGGTGTGCTTTTTGGGTCGCAGAATTGCAATGGGATGCCAATGGCGTGTGTTTAAGCCAACTCCAACCTGCACCACAATAACGCTTCGATAGGCTTAATCTTGTTTGTGTTGAATTGACAGTGTATTACGTTCCCAAAACACACCTTTAGAAAATCCTTGAATGCTTGGGTTTGTCTCTGCTAGTTCTAACCGCTTCTCTGTTAGCAAACAATACTCTTCACTCAATTCAATCCCTAAATACTGTCTTCCTAATTTTTTGCAAACAACTGATGAGGTTCCACTCCCTAAATAGGGATCAAACACTCGATCATTTGGGTTACTGCTTGCTAACACTAACTTAGCAATTAACTTTTCACTTTTCTGAGTCGGGTGTTGTGTATTTTCGGGCATCGACCAAAACGGCACTGTAATGTCTGTCCAGAGATTGGATGGGTGAGTGTCTCTAAAGTTTCCGTTGGCTGTGGTGCCCCAATCCTTTGGAGTTCCATCGGTATTTCTATAAGGAGCTAAGACTCGACGC
This sequence comes from Oscillatoria sp. FACHB-1407, assembly GCF_014697545.1. GTDB lineage: Bacteria > Cyanobacteriota > Cyanobacteriia > Elainellales > Elainellaceae > FACHB-1407. The sequence goes on from NZ_JACJSA010000015.1 coordinate 79,375, forward strand.
CGCAGTTTAACTGCATCTAAATTAAATGTGTATTGATCAGATACGGTACAAAACCAGATATCCTCACTGGAGTTCTTCCAGTTGGTTTTAGCTCCGCGTCCCTTTTCCCGTTCCCAGGTAATTCGGTTGCGAACCATAAAGTGGGAAGAAGCAACTGCAAAAATAGAGGCTGATGTAAACCAATCTCCACAAATATAGAGCGAGGCTGTTTCTGTCAGCAGAGGACGAAACGTTAGAATCGTCTCTTCTAACCAACTGGTGTATTCTTCAACTTTTCGCTTGGCAAACTTATAACCATCAAAATCCTTGCTCAGGTTGTAGGGTGGATCAAGGATGAGGAGATCTACGGATTGAGGCGGTAATCGCTTAGCGAGTTGCGTTGAATCTCCCTGCAAAGTACCCGTTGGAAACGAATGAAATTTTCCATGGGGCGGCACTTGTAGGAGTCTTTGACGTAACCGATCGCGATCGCCATCTGTCAACTCAAGCGTGCGGTTCATTGGCGCACGTCTCTTTTTAGTTGAATGGATTACGGATGACTCACCATGGTTTTTTGCCTGATCTGTCATGTGTATTGTGTATCGCCCAACTATCGCCATCCTATTTGATTCATGAAGAAGTCTGAGATATGGTCAATCGTCATTGGTCAATGGTCAATCGTTGCTGGTCATACACCAATGCCGAATGCCGAATGAAAGAGTATAGCAGTACTCACTAAGGTTAGGACGGGGTGCAGGGGTGGAACCCCTGGCTGGGGGCGCAGCCCCCACACCCCCTTATGTCCTAATGCATATACGTAGGGCTATAGGTTTCACGATCGATTTAGGACTGCTATGTTTTTGTGCTCTCAATCCTCCCTCGTCTGGTTTAAGAGTATGACAGCAAATCGTGGAGGGGTAGAGGCGTGGAGGAGCTACCGAATTATCCCTCTATTTCCTTACCCCTCTACTCCCTTACCCCTTCGTGGTGCAGTACTAGTAGTTCATCCATAACATTAGCCTGGATGGCTACTACAACTTGTTATGAGCAGACTTTGAGCGAAACTTTAACCCGGTACGCGCACCAACAACACAGGGCAATTAGCATATACCCGAATATAGTCTGAGAGCGATTGCCCCAACAAGCGATCGAGATCGGGTAGTCCTCTAGCGATTGAAGGACGACGCTCAGGCGAACCCAATACCAACAAGTCCACATTCAACTCTTCAGCAACCTGACAAATCCGCTCACCGGGTTTGCCAACAGGAGCAACAGTCTTATAGCTGATTCCCAGCTTTTTCGCCTCTGTTGCAGCTGCAATCAACAGTGGATCTTCTTCAGGATTAGGGATCTCACCGGGCTTGATCTTCATATCAGGATTAGCGTGAACCAGAATCAGCTGCCCTCCTTTGATGTCACGCAAAAAGTTGAGTGCCTGATTGAGAGCCTGCTTCGCGGAGTCCGACTTGTCCAACGCCACCATGATGCGGTTAATTTTTTTCACATAAATGTCGTCCTTCACCAGCAGCATGGGACGAGATGCCAGTTGAAACACATATTGACTGACTGAATTTTCCAGAATTGATTGCAATCGCTTCAATCCTCGCGACCCCATAATGATCAAGTCTGCGTCAATTTCGTCTGCTACCCGACAGACAATATCTTTGGGGTCGCCTTCTCGCAGCATTGCAGTGACGCGATTGGGGTCGAGCTTTAATTGGTGAACTGCTTTTGCCAACAGCTTGCCCCCTTCTTCCCACCTATCGGTCATTTCCTCAGCAGAGACTTGGGGGGAGACAACGTGCAGGATGGTGACCGAGGCTCCTCCAATCGCGGGGATCTCCATCAATGCTTTTAACATCTCTTCCGTTTGCCCTGTCCCAGAGTCGGCTAGCAAAATTTTTTCTATCATGATTGCCCCTTAACAAAAATTTTCACGCTAAATCAATGCTGATTATTTCTGACACCTGAATGCCCAGAAATCAATCAGTTATTGGATGCTGAAACCCGTCCTTACAATACAAAAATCATACCTCTGTCAAGGCATTGTTTCATAGATTTTATTGTTTAGATTTACGTCAAGATAATTAATAGTTTCAGCGCAATGGTATCTAATGCCTCTATACAATAGAAGCAGGTCAAAGCATTGACTGATCATTACTATAGTCATTTCAAATCGACCTTTGGGCAGCCTGTCCGTGGTCGGCACACTGCTCATAAGCTAATTTTTTTAGAAATAATTTAGACCCACTCCACACCCCTCGCGATTTTAATTACAGAGTTGATTCAGGTAGAATGACGGGAGTTTTGTTTAGCTGCGATCGCCCCTAACAATCTGAGAGATTATGTAAAAATAAGTATAGAATTATTACTTTTAGTACAACCTTAACGCTTCAGGATTTCGTTTATGCAACCTGAATTAGAGTCAACCAAAGCGATCGCCAAATCATCCCAACCAACTGATGCAAAATGGTTTGAATATCTCATCAGAGTGCAGCCTCACCACACCGACTACTCTGGCACCGTCTGGCATGGCTCCTACATTATCTGGATGGAAGAAGCCAGGGTGGAATGTCTGCGATCATTGGGGGTGAATTTTGCAGACCTGGTTGCCCTGGGCTGCGATCTTCCCGTAGTCGAACTCACTGTCCGCTATCATCGCTCTATGCAGATGGGCATGGAGGCAGTTGTCAAGACCCGCATGAGCAGCATTGAGGGTGTCCGAATTAATTGGGACTACTGCATTCAATCGCTGGATGAGCAGGAAATCTATGTCACCGCCCAGGTTACCCTGGTCACGGTCGATCGCGAGAAGGGTAAAATCATGCGGCAACTTCCCCCTTCCGTTAAAGATGCCCTGATACGGCTCTCAGTGTAGCAGGTGGCGTGTTTCCTCGTGAAATTACTTACCGATGATTTAGAATCTACAAGCTTAAGTAATTTTTTTGCAAAACTTGTCACATAACATGGTGATCTTCCTGATTTCTGGCACACACTATGTTAGACAAAGTCTGCTATCTCCTCGATCACCCATATGCCCTCCTCTGGTTCTTCTGCCTCTAGCAGTGGTTTTTATCAGTTACTACAAAACCGCTCTTTTTTATTGTTATGGTTTGGGCAGGGGCTTTCACAAATCGCCGATAAGGTCTTTTTTGTACTATTGATTTCGCTGTTGGTTAACTATCAAACCCCTGATGATCCAGTTAACTCGATGCGATCAGCACTTATGATCTCGGCTACTTTGCCTGCCATCTTTTTAGGATCTGCGGCAGGCATTTTTGTAGACCGATTTGAAAAAAAGCGGGTCTTGACTCTCTGCAACTATCTGCGAGGTGCGTTAACCCTCCTGATTCCTGCCTTGCCCACCGCTTTTTTTGTGTTGTTGGCAATCACATTCTTAGAATCTATCCTCACTCAGTTTTTTGCTCCGGCTGAGCAAGCAGCAATTCCTCTATTAGTCAGTCACGACGAGTTGATGCCTGCTAACGCCCTGTTTACGACAACCATTATGGGTGCTCTAATTGTGGGCTTTGCCATTGGTGAGCCGCTGTTGAGTATGGCAAAACAGTGGCACCCCGAATTAGGGCAAACTTTTCTGGTAGGTGGGCTTTATCTGCTGGCCGGAGGCTTGTTGCAGTGGGTCAGGATGAAAGAGCCTAAGAAAAGCCATGCCGATCTGTCGGTTCACCCTTGGAGTGATTTTAAAGCCGGACTGCGATATCTGCGGCAAAATCCTCTGGTCAGCAATGCGATGCTACAACTCACCATCCTCTACTCGGTGTTTGCAGCACTCACAATTCTGGCAATTCAACTGGCACAGGAGGTCGGGCTAAAATCTACGCAATTTGGTTTTCTTCTAGCGGCTTCTGGAATCGGTATGGTACTTGGAGCCGCATTTTTGGGACACTGGGGCGATCGCTTCCATCACAAACCCCTGCCCCTGATCGGCTTTTTGATCATGGCATCGGTGCTGGCAATTTTTGCGGTGATTAATAGCCTGTGGGTCGGCTTGACGCTCAGTACCCTTCTGGGAATCGGTGCCTCACTTATTGCCATTCCCATGCAGACGTTGATCCAACGCCAAACTCCCGAAACGATGCGAGGCAAAGTTTTTGGCTTTCAGAATAATGTCGTTAACATTGCCTTGAGCGCACCTTTGGCGATCGCGGGTCCCCTCACCGATATGTTTGGCTTACCGACCGTTCTCCTGGGAATTAGCGTTGTAGTCGCCCTCGGTGGCATTTGGGCATGGAGAAACACCCACGGAGTGTTAGAAGACGTGATTTAGCCAGAGTGAGCAACTCAATTTTTAGTCAAACGCTCAGTCGAGCCGTAGCTCCCGTCTTGATAGCCGCAAATTGATTTGCCAGATGCTTCACCGAAACCGACATTATTAAGAAATGTAACCTTTCCGGAGGAGCGAACGATTGGAATAAGCACTCTAACCCAGAAGGGATCACGCTAAAAACCCAAAGTCTGAAGCTGATGCCTGATTTCAGAAGTCAAGTTTCTCTCACCAAACCCTCGACAGGAATTAACTCTCAGAACTAGACTGGGATATTAACGCATTGTGCATCAATCGATACAGACCTCCAACGATACAAATATCCCAACTTATGCGTGAAGTTCTCTCTGTTTCTGCCCAGACTGACCTAACCTCTCAAGCTGCTCCCCTAGCGACGCTCGCCCCAGTCCGAGCCAGTGGAGCATATGCCCTTATCGATAGCTTGAGACGGCATGGAGTCAAGCATATTTTTGGCTATCCAGGTGGAGCAATTCTGCCGATTTATGATGAGCTTTATCGGGCAGAAGAACGAGGCGATCTGCAACATATTCTCGTGAGACATGAGCAAGGGGCAGCCCATGCGGCTGATGGTTACGCTCGTGCCACAGGTGAGGTTGGAGTCTGCTTTGGTACGTCGGGTCCCGGTGCGACAAACCTTGTGACTGGCATCGCCACCGCTCAGATGGATTCAATTCCCATGGTGATCATCACGGGGCAGGTCGGTCGTGCGGCGATCGGCAGTGATGCCTTTCAGGAGACGGACATCTACGGAATTACGCTGCCGATCGTTAAACACTCCTATGTGGTGCGCGATCCTCAAGACATGGCGCGAATTGTGGCAGAGGCTTTTTATATTGCGCGATCGGGTCGTCCTGGTCCGGTGTTAATTGATGTTCCTAAGGATGTTGGTTTAGAGCAATTTGATTACGTTCCCGTTGAGCCGTGGAGTGTGCGACTGCCCGGATATCGCCCTACTGTGAAGGGGAATCCCCGCCAGATCAGTCAGGCATTAAAGCTGATTCGGCAAGCACGACAACCGCTGCTCTATGTGGGAGGAGGGGCGATCGCCTCTAACGCTCATGCAGAGATTCGTTTGTTGGCAGAGCGATTCCGCTTACCCGTGACAACCACGCTGATGGGCAAAGGCGCATTTGATGAACATCATCCCCTCTCCGTTGGTATGTTGGGGATGCACGGCACAGCCTACGCTAACTTTGCGGTCACCGAGTGCGACTTGCTGATTGCGGTGGGTGCTCGCTTTGACGATCGCGTTACAGGCAAGTTAGATGAGTTTGCTAGCCGAGCCAAGGTGATTCACATTGATGTTGACCCTGCTGAGGTTGGCAAAAACCGGATTCCTGAAGTGCCAATCGTGGGTGATGTCCGCAATGTTTTAGCCGATATGTTGCGGCGCGACCAGGAAGATGGGGTTGCGCCCGATCCCACTCTGACACAAGCCTGGTTAGAGCGGATCGATCGCTGGAAACAAGACTATCCGCTAGTTGTGCCCCATCACGAAGACAGCATCGCTCCCCAGGAAGTGATCGTCGAACTGGGCAAACAAGCACCCCATGCTTATTACACGACTGATGTTGGTCAACATCAGATGTGGGCGGCTCAGTTCCTCAAGAATGGTCCCCGCCAATGGATTTCTAGTGCGGGGTTAGGCACAATGGGCTTTGGCTTACCCGCCGCAATGGGTGCAAAAGTTGCGCTGCCTGACCATCAAGTGATTTGCGTCAGTGGGGATGCTAGCTTCCAGATGAACTTCCAGGAATTGGGCACCCTGGCACAATATGGCATCAACGTCAAAACGGTGATCATCAACAACGGTTGGCAGGGAATGGTGCGCCAATGGCAGGAAGCGTTTTATGAAGAACGCTATTCTAACTCCAACATGCAAACTGGGATGCCCGATTTTGTTATCCTGGCTCAAGCCTTTGGCATCAAAGGTATCGTGGTGCGCGATCGCGCAGAACTGAAAGATGCGATCGCTGAGATGCTGGCACATGATGGTCCTGTCATCGTTGACGCCCACGTTACTCGAAATGAAAACTGTTACCCGATGGTGGCTCCTGGTAAGAGCAATGCGCAAATGATTGGTTTACCAGAACGCCCTCGCACAGAGCAGGCGATCGAGCTAATCTACTGCAACAACTGTGGCGCGAAGAACGCAACCAGTAACAACTTCTGCCCTGACTGCGGCACGAAGCTTTAATACGGGGTGAGATTCTAGCTCCCCGGTTGCTTTGAAGCAGCCGGGGAGTTTGCTTTAGAGGAATGATTGATGGTGTTTCAAACCTGTTGATAGCCTCTGTAAGAACCCCCTGAAGTCCCCCCTTATCAAGCTGCCTGTACACATAAGTCTTTACAGACCCCTACATCCCCAAAAATTGGGGGACTTTGAGCCTTTGTCAAAGGTCTTGACCCCACCAGAAGTATCCGTACTTGGAACCGATGCGAAGCGTGCCTTTGGGTTCACCGAAACACCTTCTGCTAGGGAGTTTAGGGGATTCTCCCCCAATGTCTGGCTTTCAAACTTATTGAAGCAACCGAGTGTCTCATTGGCAAAGCGATATATGTACACCGTAGCCTTATCAAAGGGGACAGCGACAGTCGGGGGTCAGTAGCAACAGATCTGAAACACTACCCTCATCATGTTGCTTCGATTTTCTGACCAATCCTCAATAAACTGCCACTCGGATCGACAATGTAAAACTCTCGCATTCCCCAGGGTTTATCCTCCAACCGTCCAATCCGAGGGATACCCACATTAGGCAAAGATAACTGCCCAAATTCCTGAAATAATTCATCTACGTTTGTGACTCGGAGATAACATTCGACGTAGGATTTGGCTGGATCAATATCAGAAAATAGGGAAAAGTGAATTTCAATAGAATCGCGACATAGGATTACATAGTTCTCATGTTCAGAAATTGTTTCAAATCCAAGTTTGTTATAGAACGTGATTGTTTCTAACAAATCACGAGTTGGCAATATTGGAATTGCACAGTTTTGGTTCATGAGCATTTTTCTCCATTGCTGGATCAGTTCTCTCTAATGCTGGCGATCGCTTCATTCGTATAGGAGGGGCAATATTGCCCATACCCCTGACTACATTTGAGAAATAACTCAAAGCGTGCGTATCTAAATCCTTTGTATTAATGCAGTTAAAGCTTATAGTGCATCCTTCTGGTACTACTTTACGCCGCTTGAAACGAATTGTCTTGCCTGTGCCGATGTTGAGGCAGGATGTCCAGTGGGTTCGTTGTATGGAGAGTCTTTAACAACTGCGCTTGCGGCTCACATGTTAAAACACTATGCGGTGTTTCCTGTGTCGATACCCACGTACTCTAGTGGAATGCCACGCTATCAGCTCAAACTTGTCCTGGAATATATCAATGCAAACTTGCAACAGAATATTAAATTACAGGATTTAGCAAATGTGGCAGGTATGAGTCAGTACTACTTTTGTCGCCTGTTTCGAGACTCGATTGGCATGACACCTCATCAATATGTGCGCCATCAACGAATTGAGCGGGCTAAACAATTGCTTAAACAACAACATCTCTCAATTTCAGATATTGCAATTCAATGTGGTTTTGCGAATCAAAGCCATTTCACTCGCTTATTTTCCAAGTTTACTCACACAACACCAAAACTTTACCGAGATTCACAGGCATAATGGCGAGGAATTAGGATACAGAGTCTATGCTTTTCATGCGCCAGACCAACGAATGCATGAACCTGACCAGAGCTATATACCTACAACGCTATTAATTTGTACTTCAAACATCCTTCCAATCGCCCAATACGCCAACTCAGGTCGCGCAACCACCGCACCCGTTCCGATGAATTCAATAACTTGGGCGCACCCCTTAATAGCTGCCACCACCCCGCTAACCCCATCTTCAACGTTAATTTCGGCATCCCTTTAGAGCGATATTTCTCATACAAAAAGACGTTGTATTTGCCGTATTTGCGAGCTTGAGTGCAGATCTTCCAGGTATTTGGGCGAAACCGATAATGAACAACCGCATTGGGGACGAACTCTAACTTTGTCCCTGCCAGTTGTAAACGCCAACAAAAATCTGTGTCTGACAAGCACTGCATACTTTCATCAAATCCACCAATGCTTTGAAATAGAGTCCGCTTTACCCCCAGAGCACTGCTTGAAGCATGAGGCAAAAACGGGGGGTATCTATAAGTCTGAACTCCGTTTTGTTGATTGAGCGATCGCACCTTTAAGAGCCACGGTTCATTTAACTTCGCGTATTCTCGTCTACAAGCAACAAAATCATAGGTTGCAAGAGCTTCACCCATCGCTGCAACCCATCCCGGTGCCACCTCATCATCTGCATCACAAAACGCCAGTGATTCTCCTTGGGCTATACTGACAGCTACATTTCTGGCGTGAGCCACGCCCCTGACCTTAGAGGCATCAATCAATTTCAAATTCGGTAATCGGCACTTAAACTGCTCAACGACAGCACGAGAATCATCCGTCGAGCCATTGTCAGCCACAATAATCTCCCACGGTTCGCACCACGTTTGTAGGGCTAATGCCTCTAACTGCACTCCGATGGTCTGGGCTGCATTAAAACAGGCAATAATAACACTCAACCTCATAGCCTAATGCCATCTCTAACTAAATTGAGTGAAAGGTCAATTAAAAAAGCAGTCTAATACTCGTATGATTGCTGAAATAGAAGCAGACAGTTGATATAAAACTTTATAACATCTACCAGGATGATTCTCACTCAACATCCCTCTTAAGATTGGAAAAAATGCGAGGTCAAAAAAGACAGCCGTGTATCCTCTGTCACCGAATAACTTTCATCAACGAAAATTAACTCCGGGCTTGGGTCACTGCCCTCACACCTCCCCTGTCCTAATTTAGATAGCGATAGCTATAAATTTGCTCTAAATCAACAAATTTTCTCAACATCTGCCCTTTGCTGTGCGCTTGATGGTACGATTAACCCTCAAGCTAGGGGTGCCTGCATCACAGGCTGAGATTACACCCTTAGAACCTGAGTCCGGTTAGCACCGGCGGAGGGAAGCTGTTTATCTGAGGAACTTAATATGCGTATAGACTGGGTTGCAAAACGCCAGGGACACGCCAACGTGTCTCAAATGCACTATGCCCGTCAGGGAGTAGTGACAGAGGAAATGCACTATGTGGCACACCGTGAAAACTTGCCCCCAGAGCTAATTCGGGAAGAAGTAGCACGGGGACGGATGATTATCCCTGCGAACGTCAACCACCTCAACTTGGAACCAATGTGCATTGGTATCGCCTCAAAGTGCAAGGTGAATGCCAATATTGGAGCCTCTCCTAACTCCTCTGGTCTAGAGGAAGAACTGGACAAGTTGCGGTTGGCTGTCAAGTATGGTGCAGATACCGTGATGGATCTGTCTACTGGAGGCGGCAATCTGGACGAGATCCGCACTGCTGTGATTAACGCTTCTCCGGTTCCTATCGGTACGGTTCCCATTTACCAGGCGTTGGAGAGTGTGCATGGCAACATAGAGAAGCTGACTCCAGACGACTTTCTGCACATCATTGAGAAGCACGCTCAGCAGGGTGTGGATTACATGACGATTCACGCTGGTATCCTGATTGAGCATTTGCCGTTAGTCAAGGGACGTATCACCGGAATCGTCTCGCGTGGTGGCGGTATTCTCGCCCGATGGATGTTGCATCATCATAAGCAAAACCCGCTCTATACTCACTTCCACGACATTATTGAAATCTTCAAACGCTATGATGTCTCGTTCAGTTTGGGTGATTCGCTGCGTCCGGGCTGTCAACATGATGCATCCGATGCGGCACAACTGGCGGAACTCAAAACCCTGGGACAACTCACCCGCAAAGCCTGGGAACATGACGTGCAGGTGATGGTTGAAGGTCCGGGGCATGTGCCAATGGATCAGATTGAATTCAATGTCCGCAAGCAGATGGAGGAGTGCTCAGAGGCTCCTTTCTACGTGTTGGGTCCATTGGTGACAGATATTGCACCGGGCTATGACCACATCACTTCGGCGATCGGAGCAGCCATGGCAGGATGGTATGGCACAGCAATGCTTTGCTATGTCACTCCTAAAGAGCACCTGGGTTTGCCCAACGCTGAAGACGTGCGGAATGGCTTAATTGCCTACAAGATTGCGGCGCATGCAGCAGATATTGCACGGCACCGACCGGGCGCACGCGATCGCGACGACCAGATCTCACAAGCCCGCTATCACTTTGACTGGAACCGTCAGTTTGAACTTGCCCTCGACCCCGATCGCGCTCGTGAATACCACGACGAAACTCTCCCCGCTGACATTTACAAAACAGCTGAGTTTTGTTCCATGTGTGGTCCTAAGTTCTGCCCGATGCAAACCAAAGTGGATGCAGAGGCATTGGAAGAGTTAGAGCAGTACTTAGCCAAGGAAACTGTGAGTTAAGGAGAAGGTTGGAGAGGGGGGATGGAGAGATGGGTAGATCAGGCTTGGCGTCCCATGCGTCAAGACTCCCATTCCTCTATCCCTCTTACTCTTCTGCTCATCTTTCCTTAACTACTGGTAGATCGCGGCCTGAAATGGGCTTTATAAAGTCAAGGCACCTTGATTCCCGAAATGAAACACCCGAATCGGGAATCTATAAAAAGCAAGCTTTCTCTGCACCTGGAGCACCTCATGCAGTATCCCCTCAAACTCAACTTTAAGATTTGGACGCTTGCACGCAGTCGGTTAAACAGGTTGATCAGCTCAGCGATCGCGACGAACAATAAGCACTCCTGAGACTATTAAGGATGTTTTTGCTAGAGCGCAACCGTGGCTAAAGTTTGGTTTGGTTACTTGTGACTTTCCTCCGTTAGACAAATCAGGCGATCGCAACTTAATTGGGGCGATCGTTTTTTTGGCTTCGACATGAGTTCGGAAATGCGATCGCCTCCTGTCCCAACAACCGAACCTCGTCAAACAGTCGCCTTTGGTAGATTAAATGTCAGGAGAAGGGTCAAGAAAATCAATTAAACCTAACCGATGCAAACCCTTTAACTCCTGATAGTCATTTATCTTGTACAACCTTTAGGAGGAAGTGTTATGGCACTGGTTCGTTGGGCACCATTCCGTGAAATCGAAACTCTACAACGAGAATTGAATCAACTGTTTGATACATTGGGTTCTGATGCCACTCGCGCTGACATGGTATCGTTCACTCCATCCGCAGAAATTCACGAAACACCTGAAGCCATTCAACTACGAGTTGAAATTCCAGGCATCGATGCAAAAGATCTGGACATTCAAGTGATGGCTGATGCCGTTTCTATCAGCGGTGAGCGCAAATCTGAAACTCGCACCGAAGACAAAGGCGTGATTCGTTCTGAGTTTCGGTATGGCAGTTTCCGCCGTGTGGTTCCAATGCCCACTCGGATTCAAAATGACAAAGTGAAAGCTGAATACAAAGACGGTATTTTGAGCTTAACCCTTCCTAAAGTTGAGGAAGAGAAGAACAAAGTCGTCAAAGTTAACCTTGCATAACGCAGTTCTTAACGCTTTTTCCCATTGAGGTAGATGGTTGCAATGCATCCACTCCACCTCAACAGGAAAGAGATTGGTTGATGGGGGCTTGAGTGATTTGCAGGTTGGGGCTGTTGCAAACCAAATTAGAGCAACATAAAGCGGGGTTTATATGAACCCCGCTTTTATGCTTTACAGTGTGCTAAATCGTCGTCTCTTTAAAAGCATTCGACAAAAGTTGTAAAACTTTCGCTGAGAAGCGTGCATTACCAGCTATCCAACTCTCATACACAACATGATTTACACACGTAGCGCATGAAAATTAAACGTCATTGAGCCAATATCAACGGCTAGCCATTGCCATTGGCAGTACGGCTGGATCATCTTCCTGAACACGCAAACTGGGGAACAGGAAATGATTCTCCTCAACATATTGGGCACCAAAAAGCCCTTTCTCTGCCCAGAAATATCGATCGGTGGTGTGCTCATTCCGCTTAACCAACAACAATGCTGGTGGCAGAATACCTTCAGCACGGATAAAATTGCGAGCAGCCGTAACTGGCTTTTCTTCACCACACTCAATGCTGAACTGGGGCACTGACTCTAGAATTCTACGCCCTTCGAGGCGACGACGACTTTTACGCTTCCGTCTCCTTGCCAACCTCCTTACCTCCTGTCTCTACAAATAGGTGTAACCCTAGTTACAAAATAAACAAACCGTGCAAAGTATATCGGCTTGAATTTAGAATTTCAACTTCCTTTAAATTATCGATACAAAATCTAAAGCGAACCTTAAGGAGCCTAGAATTTGAGATTAACCTTTGAGGAGGCTGAAATCATTCTCATATATACATCATAGGCAATTGATAAGCTATTGGGGGAATAGTTTTCAATTGCACCTTCGTAAAAATACCGTAAAGTTGCACGGAAATAAAGATTAAGAAATCGAAAATCTTGTTCAAACAAACAGAGAATGAGAAATTTATAATTTTTTATAATAGGTTCCTGGCAATCACTGGGTTAGTCTAGACTCTCTAGCTTAAATCGGGTTTTCCATGCTCATGTCCACGAGTTCTGAGTTCTTGATCCTGTGTCGATCGCAGGTAGCCATCCTGACACAGGGGTTAGGGGCTTCCCTGAGCGTGGTTTACCTGACTCAAGACCTCTCTGAAACAATGGGCACCAAATTAGTGCCAATCGTGGCTTATCCAGAGATTGCTCTCAATTGGGAGGCAGATCAGGTGCTCTCTCTATTGTCAGGCAGGAAGGATTGGACAAGCACAAATTTACGCTTGCTGGCTTCCGAGGCGAATCTGGAGACAGATGAACTCCAATCATCCCAACTTCCGGCCCTACCTGCTTCTGATGAACCTGCCGCTGACTTTCCCGATGCCACCCGGATGCGAGTCTCGCAGCATGTGATGTTGCCGCTGATTCATGAAGGAGTGGTGATGGGTTTGCTTGTAACAGCCCGATCAGACCGCAGTTGGAGCGATCGCGAACGAGCCCAAATCGAGCGAATTGCCACCACCCTATCCCTGGCGTGTGTTTTGGATCAGCGATCGCAATGGCTGGATCATGACCTACAACAACAGCGATTGTTGCAAGCTCAGCAACACGACATTTTGGATGATTTGTTGCACCAATTTCGTAATCCCTTAACCGCTTTGCGAACCTTTGGCAAGCTGTTATTACGGCGGTTGCGCCCCAATGACCCTAACCGGGACGCGGCGACTGGAATTGTGCGTGAGAGCGATCGCCTGCAAGAGCTTTTGCGACAGTTTGATGTGGCGATCGATCTAGGGGAAGCAGACCTGTTGCCCTTGTTGCAACCTGGGCAAACTCCAACACTCAATCCCACGTCACCTTTAGAGCAGCAATTGGCTGAACAGGCAAAAGCAGCGGCATTGTCTAAACCCATGTCTAAACCCATACCACTGCTACCCAGTACTCATTTTTTGACGGGGGCTCAGCTTGAGTTAACGCCCCACAATTTGGGTGAAGTATTGCAGCCCTTGCTCGATTCAGCTAGAGCGATCGCTCAAGATCGACACCTGAACCTGCATATTAATCTTCCAGCCACATTAATACCGATTGCAGTCGATCGTCGGGCATTGCGGGAAGTGTTGAGCAACTTAATTGACAATGCTTTGAAATACACGCCACCTGAAGGAACGGTTTACATCTGGATCAGCCAGGAAACGATGGGAGATGAAATAGGGCAGGCGATTGCAATCGCGGATACAGGTCCGGGAATTCCAGTTGAAGATCAGCACCACTTGTTTGAACGACACTATCGGGGAGTGCAGGCAAGTACAGATATTCCTGGAACGGGGTTAGGCTTGGCGATCGCCCGCGATTTGGTTCGCCAGATGCGAGGCACTATTCAGGTGTTTAGTCCTGCCTCGACTAGCCCAATCCCCAGTCCATTTGAAATAGCAACCACGGCTGATCATCCTGGCACGATGGTTGTGGTTTGGTTTCCAACGACACTGCCCACATCAACCGTGCCTTCGCCAACGCTCTAATCTATTGCAAGCCCAGGTTTAGAGCCTGAATAAACTCTTGCAGATTTCGGTTAATCAGGTTGGCACAATCGGTGGGCAGTTGTTGAGCAATGATTTCCTGAAGATATTGATAGGCTCTGGCGGATTGCGCTTCTTTTCGCAGTGCCATCATGATGTTTTGCATCCATAAAATCAGCTGTTCACGAAACCCTTGATCGTCATCTCTAAGAACAGCAAGGGCGATCGAACGTAACACATAGGTCATATCTCGCCGACAGGTTTCACCGTGTTCGCGAATGACGGTTGATTCTGTAGTGGCTAATCTGTCTAAAACTTGTTGAATTAAAGATTCAGACCTTTCACAGAGCAGGGAGTAAGCCGTTGAACGGAGTTGATAGGACTGGGCATAACCTTCGAGCGATCGCAGTTCTAAATCAGTTAAATACCGACCATCGGCTTCGCGAATGTGCTGTTCTAGGGTGCTGTTCATAGGGTGTGAGGCTGGACTAGAGAGTTAATCTAACTTAATATTCAGGAAGCTCTACCGAACTCCGTAATAATTCCGATCTTTTACAACTCTCATTTACATTACTCAACATTTCTTTGTAACTGAGGTTTTTCCCGTACAATGGCTGCGTGCAATTTTCAGGAATGGATGTTTTGGTACTGCTGCAACAGATCAACAGGGAACGGATAAAAGGGCATCATGGCTGAAGCAAAAATTGGAATTATTGGTGGAAGCGGTCTGTACAAGATGGAGGCACTGAAAGATGTCAAGGAGGTACAGATTGATACGCCTTTTGGTGCTCCTTCCGATGCATTGATTTTAGGAACATTAGACGGTGTCTCGGTCGCCTTTCTAGCCCGACATGGACGCAACCACCATTTGATGCCCTCGGAGTTGCCCTTTCGAGCGAATATCTACGCGATGAAAAGCCTGGGGGTTGAGTATCTGATTTCTGCATCAGCCGTAGGGTCGCTCAAAGCAGAAGCCAAACCCCTGGACATGGTTGTGCCTGATCAATTTATTGATCGTACCAAGAATCGCATTTCCACCTTTTTTGGTGATGGTATCGTGGCGCATATTGCCTTTGGTGATCCGGTTTGTGGCAAGTTGGCATCAGTCCTGGCAGATGCGATCGCTTCTTTGGAGTTGCCTGACGTGACACTTCATCGGGGTGGAACTTACGTCTGCATGGAAGGTCCAGCCTTTTCAACAAAAGCAGAGTCAAATCTGTATCGCAGTTGGGGTGCCACGATTATTGGCATGACTAATCTACCGGAGGCCAAACTGGCACGCGAAGCAGAAATTGCCTATGCAACATTAGCGTTAGTCACAGACTACGATTGCTGGCATCCGGATCACGATAGTGTGACGGTTGAGATGGTGATTGGCAACTTGATGAAGAACGCGGTGAATGCTCAACGGGTGATTCGCGAAACGGTGCGACGGCTCAACGACAATCCGCCGATCTCCGATGCGCACTCGGCTTTGAAGTATGCGATCTTGACTCCGTTGGACAAAGTACCTGCTGCAACTAAGGAAAAGCTGAGTTTGTTGTTGCAGAAGTACGTGTAAGCAAGTGATGAGGACTGAGGGATGGAGTAATAGAGATACACGCTCACATCCCCCATCCCTACTTCGTCTCAGCACTCAGGACTTTTGCCTGATTACTCATTAAGTGTGTGCCTGGAGAAAACGTAGATACGCTGGGTTTCCAGATTTTCACACACATTGGATGGTTTGACCGTATTGGTTGCGGAGTTGTCCAGGTGAAAGACCTGGCGATCGAGTTGAACTTGTAAGTTGACAAGCGGATCACTACCAGGTGACACCAAGAATTCAATCTGCTCAAGGGTTTGCCAGTTGGCGAGGTGATCGAGAATTTGGGCGATTGCCTTGACACACGGGTGATCGGGCTGTTGATACCAATCAGCGGTAACCATATTGGGCTGATCGAAGCCCAGGTGAACCTTGAGAGACGATTTGCTGAATAGGGCGATCGCCACAGGGCGTGCTTCTTCTTGCAGCAGCAAGTCATGGCTCTTGGCTAAATGCCGCAGCTTCTCCAATCGCTCATAGCGTTCTGTCACAGACTTGGGTTCATCTCGCCAGTGAATTGCCAAGGTCACGAGATAAGTCTGCAATAGCAGATGTCCTAGCTTCTGGGCTTTAGTTGCCAGATAGTCCGCGTTGTAGGGAGTTGCCTCAATTAACAACGGCATCCGATCGACCATCTCTAAGCCGTAACCCTTTAAACCTGCGATTTTGCGTGGATTGTTGGTAATTAAGCAGAATTTTTTAACGCCCAGATCGTTAAGAATTTGAGCACCAATGCCGTAGTTGCGCTGATCCGCTTGAAAGCCCAACCGCTCATTTGCTTCTACGGTGTCCAACCCCATGTCTTGTAAAGAGTAGGCTTTGAGCTTGTTGACCAAGCCGATGCCTCGCCCTTCTTGTCGCAAATAGACGACCACTCCCTGGTCGGCATTCTCAATCATTTTGAGGGCTGCCTGTAGCTGCATCCGACAATCACAGCGCAGAGAACCCAAAGCATCGCCTGTCAGACATTCGGAGTGAACCCGCACCATCACAGGTTTGTCTTGAAACATAGCGGGATCCCCTTTAACGATCGCCAGGTGTTCAGAGCGATCGAGCAAATTTCGATAGGCGTAGACCTTGAAATGACCAAACTCAGTCGGTAAGTCTGCCACCGCTTCACGCTGGACAAACCGTTCATGTTGTAGGCGATAACTAATCAGATCAGCGATGCTGATCAGCTTTAGTTGATGGCGTCTGGCATATTCAACCAGATGGGGCAAGCGTGCCATAGACCCGTCCGGGTTTTGAATTTCGCAAATCACCCCTGCCGGATAAAGCCCTGCCAGTCGAGCCAGATCGACCCCTGCTTCGGTGTGCCCAGCCCGTTTGAGAACTCCGCCATCCTTGGCACGCAGCGGGAAGATGTGACCGGGACGACGCAGGTCTTCTGGGCGACTGTTGGGGTTGATTGCGATTTGAATGGTGCGAGCGCGATCGTCCGCCGAGATACCTGTTGTGACACCGAGGTGAAGCGCACCATCAATGCTGACCGTAAAGGCAGTTTGTTCGCTTTCGTCCTCTTTGGTGTTGCTTACCATCAGAGGCAGGTCAAGTTGATCGAGGCGATCGCCCGTCATCGCCAAACAAATCAACCCCCGTGCTTCCACTGCCATGAAATTGATCATGTCGGGTGTGGCAAATTGAGCTGCACAAATGACGTCACCCTCGTTCTCGCGATTTTCGTCATCGACGACAACAATCGCACGCCCCGCCTTGAGATCGGCAAGAGCCGCATCAATTGAATCAAACTCAAATACTGGAGTCGAGGAGCTGGAGTCAGTTCCCCCGCTGGAGTGAAGTGGTTCCACGGTAAGTGCCCAATCAGTAACAGTTGTAAAGTTATCTAAACTTAAGAATTAATTTTAGCTTGCTCCATTATCAATCAGCGGTTTTATAGGGAGAAGTATAGGGTTGAATCAATCGTTGGCGTTGTTAAACGTAGATATGATTCTCGAAAACTTACTATCGCTGTAGAGACGTTTCGTAAACCGCCTTACCAAATTCACATCAGGACTTACGCACTTGAAGCCTAAAACTTTGATCCTCCCTTGCCCCCTTAAAAAGCTACTGTGTACGTAGATCTCTGCTTCCTTCTAAATGTGATGCAGGGTTGTTTCCACTATGTAAAAACCAGGCATTGGGGGAGTCTTCCCCAAACGCCTTAGCAGACGGTGTTTTGCTTAACCCAAAGGCGCGCTTCGCATCGGTGCCCAGTACAAGTGTTCTGGTTGGGTTTAGGACACCTGACAAAGACTCAAAGTCCCCAATCAGCTAGGGTGGAACCTCTGCACCTGTTCCTGTCTCAGTTGGAATCTCTATAGCACTACTGAGTACATCCCGCAGCTAAGGTTTCTTTTAACACAAACTTTATGTAGTGCTTATAACGTCTTTAAGAGAAAATACGTAAGCTCTACTTAAGCTACTTGCTCCCATTCTCACTATTCAAGAGCAGCGTTGGATAGTGACATATTTCTTTTTTGGAGATATTTCTTCAATTTAGTTTGCTGCTCAAACCGCCTTCAACCAAGGTAGTTTGAGCATATTGCTGCACCTTAAAACTGTTCATCACTCTCAAATTGAGGTTTCTCATGTTTGTACCTAATCGGCTTCTTCCCCCATAAACCACTACCCCCCCTATAAATTCCCATGAAAAGCAATTTCCCTCCAATCTACTTCTTCTATCCCAAGAAGGCGTGGCACAAAGATATGCCGATGGTTGCGGATCAATATTGGTACTACAACGTACCCGGTCAAGTCACCTTTGGTATGTATGCCAGCATCATTCAAACCTATCTGTACCTGAAAGACGCCGGTTTTCCGTGTGAATTGGTTACAGAGATGCCTACAGAAGGCATTGTGGTTGCTCATCGTCGTTCGTTTCCGTTTCATCAGCAACCGAATTCCAAGTTGTTAATGATTTGCTACAAAGCAAATTATGATCCCCATCCTTACGCTCAACTCCATGTTGTTCTGAATCCAAATGATGTTCGAGCGGGTTATCACTTCATTCCGCATTGGCGACAGACTGGGTTGATTCCACGGGATCCTGAGCGGGGCGATCGCTTCGAGAATATTGCCTACTTTGGTTTGCGCGGCAACTTAGCCCCTGAGCTAAGGGACGAACAATGGGAGAAAATAGTCCAATCATTGGGGTTATCGTGGCGGGTTGTCGAGCCAGAACAGTGGAACGATTATCGAGATGTCGATGCGATCGTAGCAGTGCGCCATTTTGAGAACCAGGATTTTACCTACAAACCTGCATTAAAGCTCTATAACGCATGGCACGCTGGCATCCCAGCGATTCTCGGACGGGAAACATCTTTCCAGGCAGAACGCAAGAGTGACCTGGACTACCTGGAAGTCACTTCTCTAGAACAAACCATCGCATCCTTAAAACGCCTTCGGGATGATGCAGCGTTGCGAAGAGCGATGGTTGCAAACGGGCATGTTCGCGCTCAAGCGACCACTCCTGCTCAACTCACATCGGAATGGAAAACATTTTTCCAGGAAGTTGCAATCCCTGTGTATGAACAGTGGTGTGCAGCGTCACCGTTCAAACGGAGAAGTTTTTTGTTTGAGCACTATATCAAGATGCGTTGGAGAGAGTTGGTTGAGAGAGTCACTCAAACCGATGCTCTGGGCAGAAAGAGACAATCCTCTGATGAAGATGTTGTCAGCAAAATGCCCCAACCTTTAACACCATAAGGACAACTGCCTGTAGACTCAGCAAAATTAATGTATCAAAACTAAGAGTTTTGGTACTACAATTCAGCATAAATTAACGCATTGGGTCAATTTGATCCAATGCGAGTTTTTTAGAAGACAATTCTTCGTTCACTTGCTTCATTCAAATCGACATACTCTTTACTAAGGTTTATAAGGTTAGACATTATGGGTGATTTAGGGCGCGTGCCAGTTGGAATCGTGGGAGCGTCAGGATATGGAGGAGTCCAACTTGTTCGCCTTCTGTTAGAGCATCCAAATGTCAAGCTGACCTATCTGGGTGGTGAAAGCAGTGCAGGAAAACCGTTTGCCGATATTTATCCCCATTTAAACTTCGCCACTAATTTAGTGATTGAGGCAATTGATCTTGACCAGATCGGCGATCGCTGCGAAGTGGTATTTTTGTCGCTCCCAAACGGGTTAGCTCACCAGATTGCACCCACGCTGTTGCAGAAGGGGTGCCGGGTGCTGGATTTGTCTGCGGATTATCGTTTTGCTGATCTGCAAATTTATAGGGACTGGTATGGGGGCGATCGCACGGATCACGATGTTGCTGCAAGAGCCGTTTATGGCTTACCAGAACTCTATCGCGATCGCATTGCCGAAGCACAACTGGTGGGTTGTGCAGGTTGCCATTGCACGGCCAGTTTGCTCGCCCTCTCTCCATTGCTCAAGCAGGGGTTAATTATTCCTGAAACCGCCATCATTGATAGCAAGACGGGCACTTCAGGCGGTGGACGGCAAGCTAAAACCAATATGTTGCTGGCGGAGGCAGACCAATCTCTGGGGGCTTATAACGTGGCACGCCATCGCCATACTCCTGAGATTGAGCAGGTCTGTAGTGACCTGGCCGGGCATGAGGTTATGGTGCAATTCACGCCACATCTGGTGCCTATGGTGAGGGGTATCCTGGCTACGGTCTATGCCACAATGCGCGATCCGGGGTTAGTTCGAGATGATTTGTTAACCATTTATCAGGCTTTTTATCGCACCTCTCCCTGGGTCAAAGTTCTGCCCAGCGGCATTTATCCTCAAACAAAATGGGCAACTGGAACCAATCTCTGTTATATCGGCTTGGAGGTTGATCCCCGAACAGGTCGAGTGATCGCAATGTCGGCGATCGACAACTTAATGAAAGGGCAGGCGAGTCAAGCCATTCAGTGTCTCAATTTGATGATGGGATGGGGCGAAACGTTGGGACTACCCCAATTGAGTTTTTATCCATAGCTTTGAGACATTATTCACCTGAGTAACCTCCGTCAAGATTAACCTGAGTCAAGTACTTGATACCCCTACCTAAAATTAGGGGTAATTTTGCCTGATTTCACTGCTTTTTTCATCGCTGTAACGACAGAACCTGTAGTTGCAAAAAGATTGAAATTTGCTTCTCAGGAGATATTTCACTGGGGAGAGGCAGCGGAAGTAGGAGCGACCTAAGCTTAAAAACTAGTTCAGAATTAGTCTTTACGGAGTCGAACCTTATGAAATCTTCCCTTAAGCTATTGATTGGCTTAGCCAGTGCTGTGAGTTTTGTTGTTGGAGCAGGTTTTTCTGCTTCTGCTCAAACCAGCTCTGTTGACTCGCTTGGCAACCAAGCCCCTGGTAGCGGTTCCAGCTCCGGTTCAGTCAATAGTCCTTCCAACATGGGTGACACTACTCCTCCTCGGACTGACCGCCTGGGTAATACTCCTGGTACAACAAACGACCCTTCCTACAACCAACAGCCCAGCAACCAACAGCCCAACAACCAACCCTCCAACAACCAGCCTTTTAACAACCAACCTTTCAACAGCCAGCGCGTATCGCCTCAAGCTCAAATCGAGGTTCCTAGCTCTGCTGGTGATATGAGCATTGATCAGATCGTTAGCGAAAGTTCTTCTTTTGAATTGTTTAATGCTCTGTTGCGAGTTGCCAACATCGAAGATGAAGGATTAGTTCAGATGTTGGGTGGTGAAGAAGGTTCTTATGTAGTTTATGCTCCTACCGATGAAGCATTTGCTGCACTGCCTCCTGAAGCCATTAAGACTCTGGTACAACCCGAAAACCGGGACTTGTTGGTAGAGTTGCTGTCTTACCACATCGTGCCTGAAGACAATGCGTTTGAAGGTATCCAAGCATCTACTGAAGGTGAGGCTTCTGAAAATGCTGAGCAAGCAGCTCCCGCAGTCGGTGAAGTTGATTCACCTTCCCAGCTTTCAGATTCAACCAGTTCACTCAGCAGTGGCTCAAGCGACTTCCCCAGAATGCGAACCGATCGCACTAGCGGTGGCATGATGGTGAACGAAGCACGGGTGATTGGCACCAACATCCAGGCAAACAACGGTTCGATCTATCCTGTCGATCGTGTGATTTTGCCTTCTGAGCTTCAGTCTGAACTGGGCGATCTGGGTGTATTGCCTACCACTGGCACCCCCAGCGCAATCAGCCCTAACGAAAGCAGCCCCAGCCCTGGTTTCAGCAGCCCCAGCCAGCGTCCTTTCTAGGGCGATCGCATAAAGGATTGCTAGTCTAGACTAAAAGGCGTAGAGGTTTTGCCTCTGCGTCTTTTGGTTTTGTAGCAGTGGTCAGTGGTTGATGGTCAGTGGTTGATGGTCAATAGTCAATGGTCAGTGGTTAATAGTTAATAGTCAGTGGTTAATAGTCAATGGTCAGTGGTTAATAGTCAATGGTCAATGGTTAATAGTCAATGGTCAATGGTTAATAGTCAATGGTCAGTGGTTAATAGTTAATAGTCAGTGGTTAATAGTCAATGGTCAGTGGTCAATGGTCAAGGTTAGCGGTTTTACTCTCCCAATCCTCCCCTACTCCCCACTCCCCATTCCCTTACAGACGCGATAAATCGCGCTTTTCCCCATTCCCTACTCCTTCAGCCTGATTACGAGATCAGTATTAGAATTAGAAACAGTCCCTAACAGTAGAACCATTCATTGATCTCCCTATGATTGAAGCTTTAGATATCAAACGCGATATCGAACTGTTATCTGCGCGCCTGGGTAAAACCCAGGACTATCTTTGACATTCCTGCTCTAACTGCCAAGATTCAAGATTTAGAACAAGTTGCAGCACAACCCCAGTTTTGGGAGGATCAGGCGATCGCCCAAAAGACGATGCAGGAGTTGAACGATCTCAAGTCGCACCTCGACCAACTTCGACAGTGGCAGAGCAATCTGGAGGACGCCAAAGCCATTCTAGAATTGCTAGAGCTTGAGTCAGATGAGGCTTTGCTTGAGGAGGCACAAACCAATCTCAACCATTTGAGCCGCGAACTCGACCAGTGGGAGCTTCAGCAGTTGCTATCGGGTCCCTACGACCACGATGGTGCGGTGTTAACCATCAACGCGGGGGCAGGGGGCACGGATGCCCAGGATTGGGCAGAGATGCTGCTGAGAATGTACACCCGTTGGGCAGAAGACCACGGATACAAGGTTCATTTAGCCGAAATTTCAGAGGGAGATGAGGCGGGTGTGAAGTCCGCCACGCTCGAAGTTGAGGGTCGCTATGCCTATGGCTATCTAAAAGCTGAGAAGGGAACCCATCGCCTTGTACGAATTTCTCCGTTTAACGCCAATGGCAAGCGACAGACGAGCTTTGCTGGGGTTGAGGTGATGCCCATTCTGGATAAGTCGGTGGAGTTAGACATCCCCGAAAAGGATCTGGAAATTACAACCTCGCGTGCGGGTGGTAAAGGCGGACAAAACGTCAACAAAGTAGAAACGGCGGTGCGGATCGTCCACATCCCCACGGGGTTGGCGGTGCGTTGTACGCAGGAGCGATCGCAGCTTCAGAACAAAGAAAAGGCACTTGCTATTCTCAAAGCCAAGCTGTTGATCATTGCCCAGGAGCAGCGGGCAAAAGAGATCGCCGATATTCGGGGTGACATGGTAGAAGCCGCCTGGGGTAACCAGATCCGCAACTATGTATTCCACCCCTATCAGTTGGTTAAAGACCTGCGGACAAACGTCGAAACAACCGCGATCGCCGATGTTATGAATGGGGATCTCGATCCCTTCATCCAATCCTATCTGCGTCAAGAAAATCAACTCGTTGAAACTGCCAGCGTTTAGTAATGCCTGGTGTCCTAACACAAGTTTGGTAACACAGCACTAGGGCTTACGGACTTGAAGCCTAAGCCTTTGATCTTTCCTTGCCTCCCTCGAAAATAATCTTCCTATGAGCAACCAACCTGCCGAATCTCAACTCCCTACAACAGAACCACAACCAGCTGATCCCAATTCTCCACTCCCTACCCAGAACTCCGAACCCCAGCCCAGTTACGTCAAGCTAGCTATGCGCAATATGGTTCGCAAGCGAGGTAAGTCGCTGTATCACTTCACCCTAACGACAGTGGGGTTGTTGGCAGTGCTGGTGGGGTTAGCGTATCTCACTCGTTAATATGACTATCATCCCCGAAACTCCTGTACAGGTTGAGGTTAACGTACAGGACTATTTTTCTGAGGAGTCCACACCCCTCATTGCGATCGCCACCTGGGAAGGGTGGTTTCAACGGTGGCTCGACCAGCTTAAGCCTGATTTCTCGCCTCACAATCAATACGAGTTGAGTTTGCGGCTCACCGATGATGCTGAGATTCAAACCTTCAACGCACAATATCGCCAGATTGACAAACCAACCGATGTACTGGCGTTTGCTGCGCTGGAGACAGACTACCCAGAACTGGATGAGCTAGATGCCTCTCCGCTGTATCTGGGGGACATTGTGATCTCGGTGGAGACGGCACAGCAGCAGGCGATCGCCCAACACCACTCACTTCAACAAGAATTAGCGTGGTTAGCCGCGCATGGGTTGCTTCATCTACTCGGTTGGGATCACCCCGACGATGACAGTCTGGCACAAATGTTGCAACAACAAGCCAGTTTGCTGGAGACAGTTGGCTTGGAGAGCGAGTAAGATAGGGCAGCTTGACTCAATCCAACAATAATTTGTCGGAAATATAATGCAAAAAAAATTAATCTTGGCAATGTTGGTTGTAACATAGGTTAGCTCGTACCGTTTGATTGGCGTTGATTACGGATGCCCACCTCACCTTTGACTTTTACAAGTTGAGTAGCCGTCT
The DNA here is from genome assembly GCF_014697545.1 of Oscillatoria sp. FACHB-1407. Taxonomy (GTDB): domain Bacteria; phylum Cyanobacteriota; class Cyanobacteriia; order Elainellales; family Elainellaceae; genus FACHB-1407. The sequence continues at coordinate 104,053 of NZ_JACJSA010000015.1, forward strand.
TTGTAGATGCCAATTCCCTGCTTGTCGCGCTGTAATCGTTACTCTCCACGTTGCTTTTGGCTATGCCTCCAGAACTTTCAACAGAGACACCCCCTCGCCCGACGAAGCTACTGCAACCCAATCGTGAATACGCATGGCGAGTAGCAACCAGTCTTGCTATCAGTTTTAAATATGCCTGGGCAGGCGTTCAGTATGCCTTTCAAACTCAACGCAATTTTCGCATTCATGTCGTAGTAGGCACCCTGGCGATCGCTTTGGGAATCTTCCTCCAACTCACCCGCGTTGAAATTGCTATCATCGGCTTAACGATTGGTGCGGTGCTAACGATGGAGCTACTCAACACAGCACTTGAATCGGTGGTCGATCTGACCGTTAAGCAGACCTATCACGACCTTGCAAAAATTGCTAAAGACTGCGCCGCAGGGGCGGTTTTGATTTCGGCTCTAGCCGCAGTGCTGGTGGCTGGTTCGTTGTTGTTGCCCCCGTTGGTCACACTGTTGATAGCAACTTTTGGGATATAGCCATTATGATTCTCGTTATCGATAACTACGACAGCTTCACGTATAACCTGGTGCAGTATTTAGGCGAGTTGGGGCGTGAGTTGCCCGTTGCAGGAGACATTCGCGTTTATCGCAATGATCAAATCACACTGGATGATATCCGCCAGATGAAACCAGATGGCATTGTGATTTCCCCCGGTCCCGGTCGTCCCGAAGAGGCAGGCATCTCTACGACTGTGATTGAGGCTCTTGGCACGACAACACCTGTTTTGGGAGTTTGTTTGGGACATCAGGGGATTGGGCATGTGTTTGGTGGCAAGATTACCTCGGCACCCGAGTTGATGCATGGCAAAACCTCCCAGATCCATCACAACGGTGAAGGAGTATTTGCTGGACTCGATACTCCGATTACGGCGACTCGTTATCACAGCCTGGTGATCGATCGCGAGACATGCCCAGCGGTGCTTGAAATTACAGCCTGGGTAGATGACGGCACGATTATGGCAGTGCGCCATCGCGACTATCCCCATGTCCAGGGGGTGCAGTTTCATCCAGAAAGCATTTTTACCAATTTGGGTAAGTCGTTGCTGAAAAACTTTTTGCTCACCATTAGCGATCGCACCTTGGCATCCGTTGCTTAACCAACCAGAGGGCTGAGTGCTGGTAAGCTATAGATTGCAAATTGATTGACGACACACTTGCGGAACCTTTGGAGCAGTCTGAGGGTCACAGTTGGATTTGCGATCGCGGTTGAGGAGATTATGAAACGACGACAGTTTATTCGGTACGCTGGGGCGGGTCTGTTAGCAAGCACAGGGCTTGGCACTGTTGCCTCGCAAACGGCTCAGGCTCAGAGTGGTAGCTCGGTTTCGATTCAATGGCTGGGGCATACCTGCTTCTTGTTTACAGGCGACGGACGGCGCATTCTGGTCAATCCCTTCCGCACGATTGGTTGCACCGCTGGCTATCGCACTCCTAACGTTGCGGCTGATTTAGTCATGATCAGCAGTCGTCTGTTTGATGAAGGCGTGACCGAAGGGTTACCGGGCAATCCCAGAGTCCTGGCAGAACCCGGAGTCTATGAGTATCGGGGATTGCAAATCCAGGGCATTCGCATGGATCACGATCGCATCGGTGGGCGGCGATTTGGACAAAATGTGGCATGGCGATGGACTCAGGGAGGGTTGACCATCCTGCATTTGGGAGGTGCGGCGTCTCCTATTACCGTTGAGCAACAAATTCTCATGGGTCGTCCCGATGTGGTGCTGGTTCCGGTTGGGGGTGGACCAAAAGCCTACACGCCACAAGAAGCCCGACAAGCGATTCAATCGCTGAATCCCAGAATTGTGATTCCCACTCACTATCGCACCCAAGCAGCGGATGCCAATGCCTGCGATATCGGGTCGTTGGATGAGTTCCTGGCACTCCTGCCCGACTCCCCCGTGCGGCGGAATGGCGATTCAGTATCGTTGCGACGAGCCGACCTGCCCGAAACAGGCTCGAAGATTGAAATTTTTAGCTACAGGTTTTAACGTAGGCTGTAAGCCGTTTATTCCCTCTCTAATTTCACTATGCACACCGAGTATGCTCAACGTCGTGAAACCCTGATGTCAAAGATTGGCAAGGGAACAGCGATCTTTCGCAGTGCCCCAATGGCAGTCATGCACAACGATGTTGAGTACAACTTTCGGCAGGATAGTGACTTCTTTTATCTGACAGGGTTTAACGAACCCAGTGCGGTGGCGGTGCTGGCTCCGCACCATGAAGAACATCGCTTCATTCTGTTTGTGCAACCCAAAGACCCCGAACGGGAAACCTGGACGGGCTATCGGGTCGGTGTGGAGGCAGCCAAAGAGCAGTTTGGAGCAGATGTGGTCTATCCCATTGGCGAACTGGATGAGAAACTGCCGCAATACCTCGAAAAAGCCGATCGCATCTTTTATCGATTGGGGCGCGATCGCTCCTTTAATGACACGGTTTTGCGACACTGGCAGCAGTTGATGCGGACTTATCCCAAACGCGGAACAGGTCCCGTTGCGCTGGAAGATCCCGCCCCAACGCTGCACGCCCTGCGTCAGATCAAAAGTGCCAGTGAACTGGAACTGATGCGAACCGCAGCGGCGATCGCCGTTGATGCTCACAATCGAGCGCGAGCCTTTGCCCAACCCGGACGATACGAGTACGAGGTGCAAGCGGAGATCGAGCACACCTTCCGCTTGCGAGGAGCCTCTGGACCTGCCTATCCCTCGATCGTCGCATCAGGAGCCAATGCCTGCATCCTGCACTACACCGAAAATACGCGGCAAATGCAGGCGAATGAGTTGCTGCTAATCGATGCCGGATGCGCCTATGGCTACTACAACTCCGACATCACCCGCACCTTTCCGGTGAGTGGTCGCTTTACCGCTGAGCAAAAAGCGTTGTATGAGATTGTGCTAGAAGCCCAATTGCAGGCGATCGCCCAGGTGCATCCCGGCAACCCCTATAGCCAGATCCATGAGACGGCAGTGCGCGTCATCGTCGAGGGATTGCTGGATCTGGGACTGTTGCAGGGCGACATCGAAGAGATTATCAAGGAAGAAAAATACAAGCCCTTTTACATGCACAAAACCGGGCACTGGTTAGGCTTGGATGTTCACGATGTCGGTATCTATCAACACGGAGAAACAGCCCACACCCTGGAACCAGGGCAGATTACCACGGTTGAACCCGGCATCTATATTGCCCCAGACATTAAGCCTGCTGAGGGACAACCCGAAGTTGATGCTCGTTGGCGTGGCATCGGCATTCGGATCGAAGATGACCTGTTGGTGACATCGACCGGGCATGAAAATTTAACTGATGCTGTTCCTAAGGCGATCGCCGACCTGGAACACCAGGGTGTGTAGAAGTGCTAAGGACTGAGTGCTGAGTGCTGAGTGCTGAGAGGCGAAAACTTAGTACTGCTTTCATAGATAGGGTTTGGAAATAAAACCAGGGGGGTGTGGGGGCTGCGCCCCAAACCAGGGGTTCCACCCCTGCACCCCAAATTCCCACCCTTATTTACGACAAGTTGTACTTAGTCCTCAGAATCGTGGATGAGATATCCTGGAAGTTGGGTTTCACACTTCAATCCAACGCTTCCACAAATGTTGAGGTTTGCAGACTCAAGCCAACCTACAAAAGCTGAGGGTAGCCATTACCGCTCGATAAAAGCCAGCAACCAAGCAAGCTGTCAGTGCGATCGCCCGAATTGTGCTATTTAGGTAGCACGTTGCAATCGATGAAAGCTCAATACCCCACGCATTCCTTCCCAAAAGCAGTAAACAAATGGCAATAGTAGAACCAACGTGACGATGAGTTGAATAGTAGCATCCTCTCTTCGAGTGAAGGGATTGCTTATTGCCAAAAAAAATATAACAAGTTGAGTTAAAACATTAGTGATGCCCAGGAAAAACAAAACGAGCGCGGCGGTCGATCGCTTCTGGTAAACGCCGAACGTTAGCCCAAATAATAGAGCGACCATTAAGACTGACGTGATATCAGTAGGGTCTAGGCTCAATCTAGAAAATATTGCAAGCGTCCCAAGCAAGCTGTAAACCAAACCTGCAATCCATCCGGTCTTAATTGCCCTTCTGGCACGACTCATGTCTGAAAAGTAGAAACGCATATGCAGCACAATCCTAGACAGAATCTGTTGTTAGCATCAGCTTACTATTAAGACTCAACGTTGATCACTCTAACCCTCTTCTGTCACTCTCTTCGTAAACACATCTCATACAGACCTCGTTTCCAAGCTCCTGCTTGGAAATGGAGTGACGGAGGCTCTGCCTCCTAAAGCAACGGTTGGAGGCAGAGCCTCCATGCGTACATTCCTAGCTAGAAGTTGGAAGGCTTTCGGAAAAATACTCTCCATCCAACGTGATGAAAGAGGGCTAAATTTAGCGATCGCATTACAGGGGGCGAGTTCACCTTAGAGGGACAAGCCAATCAGAGTGCCATTCAAAAATCTCAAGAGGGTTATCACCACTATCCACATATCTCCTTTCACAAACGGGCACTCTATCGGTAATAGCGTCTCAACTGAGCGATTCTGCTTACCGATATATGCAATTTCGATGGTCAAAATGTCTGAATCGGCTTTCGCTGCAAACGGTTCTCATTGTTCCATTTGTAGTGCAGGTCATTGCTGTTGTTGGAGTAGTGGGCTATCTCTCCTTCAAGAACGGACAATCGGCTGTCAATAACCTGGCATCACAACTCCGTCGAGAACTGACCGCCCGTATTCTTCAGCAATTACAAGCGACGGTAGAACGTCCCCATGTGATTAACCAGATCAATGCAAACTCACTCTTGCAAAATGATCTCAATATTTTGACAGGTCAGGGAGAATATCAGCTCTGGCAACAGGCAAAGGTTTTTCCATCGACTAACCTGATCTATTGCGGCAGTGAAGAAGATGGTGCATTTTTAGGGGTGGGGCGATCGGACGGAGGAATTGGGGATGCTTTGATTGTGCAGACGTCAAACGCCAGTACCGATTATTACTTTCGCTATTACGACATTGACCCAACCGGACGACGGGGATTGCTCCGCAGCAAAGGCAACCGCAGATATGATCCGCGATCGCGCCCCTGGTATCGAGCAGCAGAAGCTATAGGCAAACCGACCTGGAGTGAGGTCTACCTCGACTTTGATGTAATGTTGCCGACCATAACAGCGGCTATTCCGGTTTATAACCGTGAAAATGGGCAACTCTCGGCGGTGTGTGCGACCGATATTATTCTGTCGGAAGAACTCAATCACTTCTTGAGAAACCTGGAGATTGGTCAATCTGGAATCGCCTTCATTGCTGAACCGGATAGCTCGTTGATTGCCAGTTCGACCATTGAACCGATCACGCTGGGCAGAGGCGAAAATACTGAGTTACTGCCCGGTAATCAGAGCAGTAATCCCTTAATTCGTGCGGCAACTCACTATCTAAGCGATCGCTTTGGTGGCTTTAGCAATATCTCAACGACTCAAGCAACCTTTATGTTGGAGGATAAACGGCAATTTTTAGAAGTTGTCCGGTTTAACGATGGACATGGGTTGGATTGGATTGTCGTTCTCGTCATCCCCGAAAGCGATTTCATGGAGCAAATTCATGAAAATACGCGAATGACCCTTTTGTCGTGTGTTGTCGCTTTGCTCGTTGCAATTTTGATTGGACTCATCACAACTCAATGGCTCACCCGTCCTCTGCTGCAACTCAACACCACTGCCAAGGAGATCGCTCAGGGCAAATGGGAAAAAGTAGTTGAACTGGAGCGCACCGATGAGATCGGGGAGTTATCCCGTGCTTTTGCCAGTATGGTTTATCAACTGAGAGCAGCGTTTACAAACCTGGAAGAACGGGTTGAAGAACGAACGACCGAGCTAATTCGGTTAAATCAGGAATTGCACCGTCTCGCTCAAGTCGATGGCTTGACCCAGATTGCCAATCGGCGACAGTTTGACGTTTATCTCGATAAGGAATGGCAACGATCCATTCGAGAACAGCAACCACTGACGTTGATATTGTGTGATGTTGACTATTTCAAACGATATAACGATACCTATGGGCACCAAGCGGGCGATCGCTGCCTTCAAAAAATTGCCCATATGCTGACTCAGACTGTTAAGCGTCCGGCGGATTTGGTAGCTCGCTATGGCGGTGAGGAATTTGCCATTATCCTGCCCAACACGGATGAAAACGGAGCGATCTATGTCGCTCACAAGATTCAGATGGCTCTGCAAGCACTACAAATCCCACACCAGTCATCTGAGAAGGGCTACATCACGATCAGCATGGGTATGGCTACGATGACACCTATCACAGGTGAAATTTATCAATCCCTGATTTTATCGGCAGATCGCGCTTTGTATTTGGCGAAAGCTGAGGGGCGAGATCAGTTTTGTATTGGTAAGCACGAGGAGGGGTAGAGGGGGAGCAATGCAGATGATTGAGCAGGGCGATTGAGTTAACTATCTTCTGCGTTATGCTCTCAAAATAGATCGCGAAGTATAGCCGTAGCCACATTCGATGGGGCGGAGGCGAGTCAGGAAGCTTTCCCAGGATCCGGGCTTGAGCCATTGCCTGAAGCTTTCTGACCAAAGCTATATTTTGAATCGTTAACGTCAGTTCGGTTTAAGAGCCCGGCGAATGAATTCGCGGCTATCAGAGCGAAGTCCACCGATGCGGACTCCGGAAAATGCAGGATTTAACGAACCAACACAGGTTGTTTTGCTCCGATAGCAGCGGTTCTAACCGCCGAAATCCTTATCCCGAATTCACGTAATCGTTAAGTTTTACAAGATAAACCCTAGCTTATTATCGCGAGAGGGATGTGTTTCTCCTGAAATCTCGGTAGAATCTCTGATAATTCTTTGGTTTAAGCGATCGCACTGTTAATGCTGATCCAGTTGCCGAATCAGCTTTTTCAGGGGTAAGGCATGGAGTGTCTAATCGAGGCTGTAACCTCAACTTCTGACTGATCCTTGCCAGGATTAAGCAATATTAATGTGCATATCTAACACTTATGACCTGGAGCGGGTGGGACTAAAGTATGCAGAGTCTAGCACTTCCTTCAATGCAGGCGGAGCAGTTTCGCCAGCTTCAGAACCAGTTGCGCGATCGCTGGCAGAGCATTGATCAGTTTGACACAGCGGCATATGACGTATTGGTAGTCCCCTCGCTTAGTCTCGATCAGCGAGAGTTGCACAAGGTCACTGGCATTCACCACTACGAAGAACGGTTATTGTTCTCGCTGATTCGGTTACGAAACCCTAACACGCGGATTATCTACGTTACATCACAACCAATTCACCCCAGTGTCATTGATTACTATTTGCAGTTGTTGCCAGGGGTGCCAATCTCCCATGCCCGTAATCGGTTGCTGCTACTGTGTACCTACGATTCGTCGCTCAAGCCCCTGACTCAAAAGATTCTGGAGCGTCCTCGGCTGATGGCTCGAATTCGGCAGGTCATGCGCTGCGACAACTCCTACATTACGTGTTTTAACTCGACTCATTTAGAACGGGATCTGTCATTGCAACTCGGCATTCCTTTGTTAGCCCTTGATCCCGATTTACTCTACTGGGGCACCAAAAGCGGTAGCCGAGAGATTTTTCAGGAGTCAGAAACTCCCCATCCCGATGGCAGCGATCTGGTGCAAAGTCCCACTGATTTAGCCGCAGTCGCCGCTGACCTGTGGGAGCGACAACCCACCCTGCAACGGATGGTGATCAAGCTGAATGAGGGCTTTTCGGGACAGGGCAATGCCCTACTCGATTTGCGATCGCTCCAATCTGTAGCTCCAGGTCATGCCTCAACTGCTGCTCGTACAGAAGCACTACACCAACACTTTCAAAACCTCAGCTTCCAGAGCCGCACGGAAACTTGGGACAACTTCAGCAGCAAAATCCCAGAACTGGGTGCGATCGCCGAAGCCTTTCTGGAAGGGGAAGAAAAGCGATCGCCCAGTGTGCAATGCCGCATTACTCCCCATGGCAAGGTAGAAATTCTCTCGACCCACGACCAGATTTTAGGCGGTCCCGATGGGCAAATCTTTTTGGGATGCCGTTTCCCAGCAGATGAGGTCTATCGTATGCGGTTACAGGATTACGGTTATCGGGTTGGCAAAGTGTTAGCCGAGAAAGGGGCACTTGAGCGATTTAGTGTAGACTTTTTGGCGATCCCTAACCCCGATGCGGAAGGGGGTTGGGAGTTACAGGCGATCGAAATTAACCTGCGAAAGGGCGGCACGACCCATCCCTTTATGGCACTCAAACTGCTCACTCAAGGCTACTACGATCTCGACACAGGGCTGTTTTATAGCCAGAAGGGCAATCCCAAATATTACGTCGCGACTGATAACTTACAGAGCGATCGCTACATTGGGCTACTTCCCGATGACCTGATGGACATCGTGGCTCACCATCGTCTCCATTTCAATAGTGTCAGCGAGACGGGCAACGCATTTCACCTGATTGGCTGTCTGTCGGAGTTTGGTAAGGTAGGGTTGACCAGTATCGGCAACTCACCCCTGCAAGCCGAGGAGCTATATAACCAGGTCGTTCAAGCGTTAGACGATGAAACGCAGGAGCAGGGAAATTCTTCAATAGCGTTAACGCCACCTTTAACCTGGGGTAATGGGCAGTACTGAGTACTGTGATTCACAGATAGGGTTTGGAAATAAAACCAGGGGGGTATGGGGGCTTTGCCCCAGCCTGGGGTTCCACCCCTGCACCCCGAATTCCCACCCCTATTTACGACGAGTTGTACTGAGGATTAATGCAATTTTTGTGGAGGGGTTGACATGGCTAAACCCCTCCACAAAGTCGCTCATGTTATAGCAACCCTAAATGATTTGTGAAAGTGCCCGCCCGTCGGGCGGGCACTTTCACAAATCACCTTTTTCACAAATCAGATAGGACTGCTATATTGAACGTCAATTCGGGTTAAGCATCTGGCGAATCAATTCGCGAGCGACTGGATAGCTGCGGTTTCAACCGCCAAACCCCTTATCCCGAACTCACGTTTTGTGGGTGCTGGCTTCTGCCCTAATAGCTGATCTCAGCAGGAAGTGGAGCGTCTTGCCATTCCGAGGATTTTGCCAGCTTGTTGGCTACGGTCACAAGCCCCTTAAAGAGTGGGTGAGGCTTGTCAGGACGAGACTGAAGCTCTGGATGAAACTGAGTCGCAATAAAAAATGGATGGTTTGGCAGTTCAATAATCTCTACCAAACGACCATCTGGCGAAAGCCCACTAATGACGTAGCCCGACTCAATAAAGAGGTTGCGATAGGCGTTGTTAAATTCATAACGGTGACGATGCCGCTCGTAAATTACCTCTTCTTGATAAAGCCGTTCGGCTAACGTATTGGGGGTGATCCGACAGGGATACAAACCCAACCGCATCGTACCACCCAAATCAACAACATCTTGCTGTTCTGGCAGGAGGTTGATCACCGGGTTTGTACAATCCGGATCAAACTCGGCACTGTCTGCATTATCCAGTTGAGCGACATGGCGTGCCCATTCAATCACTGAACATTGCATCCCCAAACATAGCCCCAGGAAGGGAATTTGGCGATCGCGTGCATACTGAATTGCAGTAATCTTGCCATCAATACCTCGATGACCAAAACCACCCGGCACAACAATGCCATGAACCCCATTGAGATAATGGTCAACCGTGTGAGGTTTGATCTCTTCAGAGTTAATCCAGCGAATATTGATCTCTGTTTCCGCTGCAATCCCCGCATGGCGTAGTGACTCCACGACCGACAGATAAGCATCACTCAAGCGCACATACTTACCCACAATGGCAATTTCAAGCGAGGTTGTTGGGCGATAGAGCCGATCAACCAGTGTCTTCCATTGCTCCAGGTCAGGTTGTCGCTGAGGTAATTGCAACAACTCTAGAGCTTGATATGCCAATCCTTCCTCCTCTAACTTCAGAGGCACTTCATAAATGCTGGCAGCATCTTGAGCCGTAATCACACACTCAACGGGCACATCACAAAAGCCAGAGAGTTTTTCCTTTAACCCCGGCAGAATGGGGCGATCACACCGACAAATCAGCAAATCAGGTTGAATCCCAATCGATCGCAATTCCTTTACTGAGTGCTGCGTGGGCTTAGTTTTCATTTCCCCTGCTGAAGGAATCCACGGCAACAACGTCACATGCATGTAGATGACATTCTTGCGACCGACCTCTTTGCGAAACTGCCGAATGGCTTCCAGAAAAGGTAACGACTCAATATCACCAACCGTGCCACCAATTTCGATAATGACGACATCGGGATTCGTGTTTCTTGCAACCCGCAAGATCCGCTCCTTAATCTCATTGGTGATATGCGGAATAACTTGAACCGTTCCTCCGTTATAGTCGCCCCGACGCTCTTTATTAATGACCGCCTGATAAATAGAGCCAGTGGTGACACTATTGAGCCGCGACATTGAGGTATTGGTAAATCGTTCATAATGCCCCAGGTCTAAATCCGTCTCAGCCCCGTCTTCAGTGACAAACACTTCACCATGCTGAAACGGACTCATCGTACCCGGATCAACGTTAATGTAAGGGTCAAGCTTGAGTATTGAGACAGAATAATCGCGCGACTTTAACAACCGTCCTAAGCTCGCTGCTACGATCCCCTTACCGATGCTAGAGACTACACCACCTGTCACAAATACAAACTTATTCATAGAAACAAAAAGTCCGATCGCCCAGACCCAAATGCAACCCATTCATTGTGGCATAAGGACTCGCTACCGCCATCAAACAATTCTGTTTTCTTCGTCGTTTGTTGTTTTGTGCGTAAATTCCACTTAGGAGATTTCTGAGAAAAAATCTACCAATCGGTTTCCGGTAGGAGCGTTTCGCGAAACGCCCTTACAGATATTTTGGTTTCTGGAAATCTCCTTAAAGCAAGCAGATGAGTAGGACGAAGCCAAGGATGCCAAGAGCAGATTCGGCAAATAGGGCAAATTCAGAGCAAGAGTTGCTGCGTTCCATAGGACACCTCCTGGGGCTTATGGGTCTATCATCCAAAACTTTTCAGGGTTTAGGGGTGATACCCAGCGCAAAACCAGGTGATGTTAGCACCCTGTTGAAGTGATGGAGTAACCACAAAACAGTGATTTACGTCACCTATGAGTGAACGTCAATTCGGGTTAAGCACCTGGCGGTTATTGATAGTTAACAATGCGGGCAAAACCCTCCGGCGAGAGGCTAGCTCCACCAACTAAAGCTCCATTAATTTCGGGTTGAGCCATAATCTCATCAATATTTTCTGGTTTGACAGAGCCACCATATTGGATCGGCACCTCTGGGTTGCTCAATTGGCTGCGAATCAACCCAATAATTCGGTTGGCTTCTTTTGCTTCACAGGTATCTCCAGTGCCGATCGCCCAAATCGGTTCATAAGCGATGACCAGGTTACTCTGATCAATATCCACCAAGTCCTGCTTCAGTTGCAGAGTAATCAGGGATTCCGTTTCACCTGCACCGCGCTGTTCTTTGGTTTCGCCCACACAGAGGATGGGGATTAACCCATGTTTTTGTGCCGCTTTGAGCCGGAGGTTGACGGTCTGGTCGGTTTCACCAAAATATTGCCTACGTTCACTATGCCCAATGACGACATATCGCACTCCAACCTCAACTAACATCGGTGCTGAGATCTCGCCTGTATAGGCTCCTGAGTCTTCCCAGTGGACATTTTGGGCACCGATCTTGACCCGACTGCCGTGCAGATTCTTAGACAAGACGCCCAACGCTGTAAAGGGAACACATAATACAATCTCCCGGTCGTCAGGGGTGTCGTTCAGGTGTCCCAAAAATCCTTGTAGAAACTCAAGCGTCTCTGCTTGAGTTTTAAACATTTTCCAGTTACCAGCGATGACAGTTTTGCTCACAAGTCGATGAATGTAGGGTTAAAACGATTAAGAATGCATCCTACAGTTTAAGGCTTAGAGGGATCAATCTATCATTTAGTTGAGGTAAAAGCCGGATCAAGTCATGTGTTCTGTTCCTCTATGCCTGGGGTAAGATGTAGTAGAAGACAGTATTGCTGGTTTTAGAGTTACGTTTCAAGAAATAAATTATTGTTTGCAAATTGTAATTTCTTCTTGTCAATAATCCTTCGCTAGACTCCCGAGCCATTTAATTCAGCGCCATTTGCCGCTTTAGAAGTGCCTCGCTCTTTAACTGCCTTAAGGTAACTTCTATACTCGTTGCAGGAAGGGCATGAACTTGGATTTTTCTACAACTTCTGGCTTGACTACCCATGTCGATCGCCCCTTGGTACTAGCTGCCGATGACGATGAAGACAACCTGCTGTTGTTGGTCTATGCGCTCAATCTGTTTGGCTATACCTGCATCAGCACCCTCAGAGGAGAGATGGTGTTGCAATTGGCTCATTGCTATAAACCCAACCTGATCTTGCTGGATGTAGTCTTTCCGGATCTAAATGGCATTGAAGTCATTGAGCGTCTAAAGCAGGATGTAGTCACCCGGTCGATTCCAGTCATTGCAGTGACGGCTCTGGCACAAGCTGATGATCGAGAACGGTTACTGAACGCGGGGTGCAAAGGCTATGTTGATAAGCCTTACGATCTCGATGATCTAGAAGTTATGCTTCGCCAGTTTCTGACTCCGATGCCTTCGATTTCTTGACCTTGGGCTCACTATTAGGTCTGACCTGAGGAGGAGCCGACAAAATAGCGATGGTTCCGGTGCGACCCGTTTCGAGGGTGGCATCGCTCAGCATATCGGTGACGGATACCCCAACAGTCTCTTCAATTAATTGAACCAACTGAGGACGCAGAGCTTTATCTAAGTCGCCTCGTACCTGCTCTGCCAATTCTTCCTGCCCTGAATTTGCCAGCAACTGCTCTGGTTGAGTGATGGCTTCTTCAAGGACGATCGCAATTTTGTCATCAAAGATCCGACAGGACACCTTTGTGGGTCGATGCCCCAGTTCTCGGCGATATAACGCCTCAATTCCTTGAGCGAGCGATCGCTCTAATTGTCCACGAGTGGGGTCCGATGCTTGCATACGCTGAATTACAGGGATGACAAAATTCGTAATCTGACAACCATAAAGGCGTTGGGATACAGGGTGGGGAGACTGCGCCCCAGTCAGAGGTTTTATCGCTGCACTCCGGCCTAACCATCATCGCCTCAATTGCCATAAAGCAATTTTTACAGGATTTTGTGAAGAAATTAGTACTAAATTCAGAAACTTTGGAACTTTCTGGTGGATTTCTTTCTCATAGAGATTAGCCAGACAACTGACATCAAAAAAAATTGAAGTAGTTTTGTATGACATTAGTGGACTGAAGCGTTGTAATTCAGTCCAGCAATGCCGACTGGCTAATCTCGAAATTCCTCCCTAAATTAAAGTTTTTGGCAATATTGGGTCGAATTCTGGAGAGACATCCTGATTGGGGGGGGGGAGGATTGTAGCAGTTATATGTTTCGCATGTCACCTTCACTGTGATATTTGCAAAACGAGAACGGGGTGCGAGTTGTGTTGACAGATTGTTGTTCTTTTCACATTTTCGCTGCCGTTTATGCGTGGTTCAACCGTTGTATTTTATACGTTGGCAACCCTGACTGCGACCAACTTGGCACAGTCAGCGATCGCCACTCCAGATCCTACCCTGTTAGATGACAGTGCTGAGCCAGCAGAGCCAGCCGAAGCCGTATCGGCTTCACCAGAAGCGATAACAGAGTCACTGGACTCGATCGCATCCCCAGAGGCATTCATCGCCGAATTATCAAAGTTAGCCTTGATGACCGCTACGGGGGCTGAACGGCAAAACGCAACTGATAGTCAACCTGCATCGACAACCGCAACCAAACCCGTTGTCGAGCACGAGAGGTCATCGCCTGACACCCTATCTACTCGCTTTCCTGCGATCGCCCCTCCGGAAACCTTGTTAGCTCTAGAACGACCTGGAACAGCAGAGCCATCCCCCCAGGCTAATTTAGTAGCACAGGCAATTATTCCTGGCGTTCCACCGTTGCCAGAGGCGATCGCCCCAGAAGAAGCTACTTTCACCCTGCCATCACCCGTTGAGAGTGAGTCTTCTATTCTCCTGACATCGGCAGCTTTGTTGCGTGACCCCTCAACACTAGTGGCTCAGGCAACTCCTCCACCTCAAAGTGAGATCGAGGATTTGCAGGAGGAGTTAGAGTCTCTCGAACCAGACCTGACAGACGACTTTGGCAATGAGTTTGAGGGGTCGCCTGCGGTGACGATTTCTAACCCCTCCGGGTTTGGGGCAGATAACTTCACAGGATTTGTAAACTTTGGCTTTCAATCCGAAACGCGCTATTCCGATGAAGCCGATGGCACGCTAGGCTTCGGGATTGGACTGGGCGATGCTCAAGAGGCAGTCGGGTTACAGCTGTCCTATACCTTAGCGAGCTTTGGAGGCAGCCGTGACTTTGGTACAGGTGGCTTGAATGCAAAGCTTCACCGCCAATTCTCAAATGGATTAGGCATTGCTGTTGGGTGGGAAGGGTTTGCAACAACAGGTGAAGTGGACTTTGAGGACACCGTGTACGGCTCTATTACCCAAATCATCCGCACGAACGACGATCTGGATGATCCGTTTAGTCGCATTGCCTTGACCGCTGGAGTTGGCAATGGTCGCTTTCGCTCAGAAGAGGCGGTTGCGGATGATGAAGACACCGTTGGCGTGTTTGGTAGTGTCGCCGTTCGGGTTGCTCGTCCTGTGAGTGCGATCGTGGAGTGGACAGGGCAAGACTTGGCGGTTGGGTTATCGATCACACCGATTCGTGGATTTCCACTCGTGATTACGCCTGCCCTGCGTGACATTGCTGGGGCGGGAGATGGTGCCCGGTTTGTGCTGGGTACAGGGATTTCATTCCAGTTTTAACGTCAAACCTGCCAGGAGAAGCGATGAAATACATCAAGCGAATGCAAATGCAGAGTCGAGCTAAACAGTGGCGGGGTTGGATGTTGAACCTTTCGATCGCCAGTGTTGTGCTGGTGTGGGGGTTAACTCACCCCATAACCCACGCCTCTGAAGTCAGATTGGCTCAATTGCCTCCTAACCAATCGGATATTACAGGTCCAGATGTGGGTAACCCTCAGGGACCCGATGTTCCAGGGGACATTCAAGATATCCCGATTAACCTTGATGGCTTAGATTTGCTACGGGAAATCATTGGGGATGAAACCGATTTGGATGCGATCGCCCAACGCATCTCCCAGGCACTCGACGAAGCCTATGAAGACTGCCGCTCATCCAGCCAGGTCACTCAAAACAACGGTCCTCGACGGTTTGCTAGAGGGGCAACAGCACCGATCTGTACTCCTACTGCCAGTGCAGCCTGCCAGCGTCTCCAACAATTGATTCGAGAAACTCGGACGTTTATCGGCAACCAACGGGAACTGCAAGACCAGATTCGAGCCAATTCGCGAGTGCGGTACTGGTAAGAAGAACAAAGGATAAACGATGAAGGATAAAGCGGGAAGAGGCGCAATTCATCGCGTCTATACAAAGGGAAGAGGGAAGAACGAAGAGTGAAGAGAGAAGAGGCAATCATGAGAACCATATTCAAAACGGTGTTGGGAGGTGTGATGGGAGCAGCGGCGATCGCCCTGGCAACACCTGCCTATGCTCAAGATCAGTTCGACAATACGGTCATTCAATTTGATGTTGATACGATAGTTGAGTTTGAGTTTGTCGAGTCACGCGGGGTTTATCAATCGACCTTTGGTGTAATCAATCTGAATACGGGCGATCGCATTCCATTAATTCGTGAGGTGCGATCGAGCGATAGTGCTCCGATTGGATTGTCTCAGTCCGATGATACCGGCACTCCTGGAAACAGTGTGCCCCAACCGCTAGCGGAGTTTGAGTTTGAGGCAAATACGCCCTATGCCTTTTACCTGGAGTCCTCCTACAATGGACAACCTGCGGGAATTTTCTATTCCATCGACGCGCGTAATCCCAATAACAGCCGACGGTTGCGTCTGGATGGGGATGCCTCCGATTTAGGGGCAGGTGGAGTCGTCATGCGCTGGGATGATACAGGGTCGCTGTTAGTGCCACCCCCTTCACAAGATCGCGACTACAATGACTTCACCGTACGAGCAGGCGGACATGTGGCGTGTCCGTAGGAAAGGATGAAGTGGGAAAGAATGAGGTGGGAAAGGATGAAGGATGAAGGATAAACGATAAAAGGGCTATGTAAATTCAAGTGTGTCTGTTACCGTTCCTATCCGCCCGCACATCAATGGCAGGCTACCTTTCAAAGTCCACTAAAGTGGACTGAAAGCTACTGATAGTCTGCTTCAGCAGACTTTATCCTACTAGCCCGCACTTTAGTCGCGGGTGGGAGTAGAGCGAAGGCAGCATAGATCCTACACAAAATTCTGGACATCCCCCTTTATCCCTCATCCCTTATCTTGCTGGATCTCTCATCCTTTATCCTTTATCGTTTAGCCTTCTCGATTCCCCACTTCCCATCCCTCAAGCTCTGGCAAAGTTAGCCGGGTCTTGATCGCGTCGATGCTTAATCGGAATCGGAATGCCCTGCCCATCTCCAGCTAAAGCAGCAGTTGTCTCCAAAGCTTCTCTCAGTCGCTTAGCCGCATAGATCGACATATCGCGAGGTACATTGATGCGATCGCGTAGATATCGCAATGCCGGATCTGATCCAGACGGTGGAGTACACACTTCGCCCGTCATCATAAACGTCAACGCACAACGTAAGGCTTCATCAAATAATTGATCATCTGCCGGATTCACACGAATCATATTGGCACGATGCTTAATCACGCGCTGGAGAGCTTCCTGGCGAGAGTTTTCGGGTTCTGGATAAGTCACATCGGGCAAACCAAACCAGGGACCGTTATCTACCCGATGCTTGTTCACTAACATCTGGGGTTCACCATTTTCCCAGCAACCACCCATCTGTGGAGGCAAGTCATGAGCATGCGTGTGAAAGTCGCTCTGTGTCCCACGATAGGTGGAACGGCTCTCCATGGCGTCAAACCAGGCAGACAAACGGGGGTTGCCTTCTCGTAGGGAATAGCCCTTGTAGTAATACAGACTGGCATTCATCCGTTCAACATAGGGTGTGAAGATCACATCCGCTGTGCCAAATTCTTCTAAGAAATAGGGACCGGGGGTACTCGCCAGAGCATACTCAACTTTGTTGACCACCTCTACAAACTGCTCTCGACTGCGTCGCTCTTGCTGCTGCGAGACAACGGGGTAACACAACCAGGTACACCAGGCTCTAAACAGCAGTCGTTCCAGTCGTCGCAGCGGCAGCACCCTGGGATCTTCCATGCCCTGCCCTAACGGACCAAAGACCCGCTCTAACGCCAACAAAATATCATCGCTTTCTGTAATTAATCGCCCATCCAACTCCAGTGCAGGCAACATTCCAGAGGGCACTTTGCGCTTGTACCAAATCTCTTTCTCCCCGTAACAAAACATGGTTACTTTTTCGATACGGTAGGGGATTTGCTTTTCTTCCAGCCACAACCAGACTTTTTGGCAATAGGGACACCAGGCATGGTTGTCGCGGTACAGGGTCACTCGCACCTCTGACTCACTGTGACCAAATAAACGCAACCGAGCTTGAGCATTGGTGGGTCCATTAATGGGGTCGATTTGAAAGTCGGTGAGCTTTTCGAGTTCTGTCCAACTGAGCGGAGCAATGGTCATGCGGATGAGTGTCCTGAATGATCTCAATAACTTACAACAGTTATTGTAGGGGTTACACTTCAAACGCGACAGATGGCAGCAGGGGTGATAGCCGTTTACTCCTTAGTGCATATGCAGGAAACCTTTTTTGCAAGCTTCACTCAACCCTCATCCCCCAACCTCTTCTCTCCACTTGGGAGAAGGGGAGTCAAAGTGGCTTGAAGTCCCTCTCCCCAGTTTGGGCTACCGTGTACACATAAGTCCTCTCAGCCCCCTAAATCCCCCAATTCTGGCGGACTTTGAGCCTTCGCCAAGAGCCTCTTAAAAGATTTTGTCAAGCATCAGGGAGAAATCTTATCTACTAAACCTACCTGTATAACCATCTGCCTGTGCCCTGTAAGTAGAAGTCTGGAAAACGTGTTGAAACGTTGTAGTAGAACAAGACAACTGAAGGGATTTGAGTTCCTACGTTGAGAGAATGTAGCGATTTATGGAGCTATCTACAGTTCCGGGCACTCTAAGGTTGCTAAATTGAGGAGTCTTTATGACCGCCACTACAGCAGATTTATCTTTCAAATTTCACTTTGTCACGAATGGTCGTGCTCAAGGATTTGCCAAAAAGGGAAGTGCAAACAATGACAGCATTATTTTGGGCAAAGATGTCTTGAAGTATGACGACATTATCGACACTACCACTCGCGATCAACGTATTGTTCTGGTTCTTGCTTCAACTGTTAACCTGGCTCCAAATCTGTCAAAATCCCTTGCAGGTGGATCGTCACTGGTTCTTGAGGTCAACGGCTCAAAAGCAAGAGAACTGGAGCGACAAATCGATCGCATCACCTCTCAAAAAGCGATCGCCAATCGAAAACACAATCTATTGCAATTGGGTCAGGGAGATCTACTCCGAGCAGTGTCTTGTCCTGAATGTGAAGCCGCAGTCGATTTAACAGATTTTGAACGAACATCTCACATTTACTGTCGCTTCTGCGAGAGTATTTTTAAAGAAAACCAACCCACTCTCACCAAAGGTGATACCTATCGGATTTGTGATGAGTGTGGCATGTTTGATCGAGTCAAAGGCTACACCGAATTCTACTTTTATTTTTTGATCTTCATATACGGCTTCTCGTATAAACGTCGTTATATGTGTGATCATTGTGCTCACAATTTGTTTGTGAAGATGTTTTGGATTAATTTGATATTTTTACTGGGAATTCCCTTTGCACTCTACGTCAAGTTCAAATCGATGACAGGTCGCAGCCCAGAATTACAGCAATTATCTCGTGCCAATGCACTTGCAAAAAAAGGTCAGTATCAAAAGGCAGAATCCATTTATCAACAGCTTTATCAACACCATCTTGAACATCCAGGGCTATTACTCAACGAAGGCATCGCGCATTTAAATGGCAAAGATGGGGAGGGAGCATTACACTGCTGGCGGCGATCGCTCCAATCTTGCGCGAATTATCACCCCACTCTCCGACTACTCTACAGTTTGCAAAAGTCTGGTCAATAAATCCTGTAGTACAGCAGTGGCTATAAATCTTGAGTAAGGGCTTGACTGCCAAGCCCTTCCAGAAACAATGTGTTGCAAAAAAATCTCAAAGCGATAGTGCTTGATAGAATGCAACCATCCTCCTGTCATCGTATTCCTATTGACCAAGAGGCTCTCATCATTTACTAATCAGGGAAACTCATGTATAAAACTTCTAAACTGTTTCTCAACATTGTTCTAATTGTTTGCCTGGTGGTTGGTTTCTGGGTCATCGGTATACAACGTACCAATGCCCAAATTCCCTCCTTGCGTCCAATTCAGGAGGCGACCAACCGCTTTAATCAAACCATCGATAACTTCAACAACACGATTAACGAATATCGACAACGCATTGATGAATACGAAGGTAAGATTGATGCCTATGATCAGCGTGTAACTACCACCATCAACAGTATTGAGGGCAGAGTGCAAGATGAAATTGATGGGATTTCAGGGCGGGTTGAAGATGAAATTACAGGAGTCCGCAGCGAGATCGACTCCTCTATTGAAGAAATTGAAGGTCGTATTGTCAGAACGATTAGCTCTCTTGGATGGGGCTTGTTAATTGGCGATAGTGTTGTCTCTGCGATCGCCTCAGGAGTGGCAACCTGGTGGGTCACTCGTCGCCTCCGCCGCACAATCAGAACTCAGTTGGATGAAATAAATACGACCTTCAAAGAAGGCGTGAATACGGCGATGAGCCGGGGTGAACAAGCGGCTCAAACGGTGACAGATAACCTCAGCCAAAGCAATGCACTGGCAATGATTCAAGGGTTACAGGCAGAGAATCGAGAAATTTTGCAACTGTTACGTGATTTGAAAAACTCGTAACCCTCATTCCAGGTATGCAGCGATCGCCTCACCTGATATCAACCTCATCCATCCTCATGGGGCGACGGCATGGCTTGCCCCTTCTGTGAATTGGGTGATTTGGTGACGAGCATGGGCGATCGCATTTTCCAAGGTTTTCCCGCCTGCCTCGTCATACTCAACGTCAATAAACGTCACATCCGTGACACCGATAAAGCCAAATACGGCTGCCAGATAGGGGGTTTGATAATTCATCTTTTCGTATTGCCCTCCGGGTCCAAAACCACCGCCCCCACGTGCCGAAATCACAACCATTCTTTTGCCTAGCACAAGTGGCTTGTAGGGGTTGTCAACATCTTCTGCATCAACGGCAAAGGTGCGACCGGGACGCACAATTTGATCAATATAGGCTTTGAGGGTGCTGGGAACGCTGAAGTTGTACATGGGAGTGCCAATGACGTAGAGATCCGCCGCTAAGAACTCGTCCACCAGGCGATCGCTCATACGAATTGCCTCCCACAACTCTGGAGTACGCAGTTCAGGTGCAGTATAGGCAGCTGCGATCCAGGGTTCATCCACATGGGGAACGGGATCGTGCCCCAGATCGCGATAGGTGACGATGTCGTCTGGATGCACTCGTTTCCATCGCTCAACAAACTCCTGACTCATACGGCGAGAATGGGATCTTGCGCTGCGTGGGCTGGAGTCGATATGCAATATATGTGTCATAGGTCTGTTTGAATGCATTTCCCCTTTAGCTTAGGCAAGTGCTTTCGACGGGGCTATCTAATTCCTGTGCCGCTGTCAAAATCTTGCGGATAGTTTTACGAGTTTGAATAGAAGCTATTTCAAAGTGAATACAGGGCATAGGTTTTTCTTACAGATTTTGATAGCTATAGCTATAACCACATTTGATGGGGCGGAGGCGAGTCAGAAAGCTTTCCCAGCATCAGGGTTTGAGCCATTGTTATAGAAATTAAATAAGGTGCAATTTTTGTGGAGGGGTTTGGCATTGCCAAACCCGTACAGTTCAGACGTTGCCCCTGTTATTTAATTAATTTCCAGAATCTTCTTAACGATGAGTGTATTCAATTCCAACATTCAAGTCTGACTCAGATCCCGCAGCTAATACCGATTTAATGTTTGATTGTGGTAGATCATGGGGTAGGGGCGTTTCGCGAAACGCCCTTACGGAATCATGTGCAGTGAAGCCAATTCAAATTGGTATAACATCTACTGGAGACATTCATGCGTCAATTTTTTGGCAAGTATCGCGGCAAAGTGGTAGCCAACAAAGACCCAATGCATTTAGGTCGAATTCAAGTGCAAGTACCAGCTATTTTTGGGGCGGGGCATCAGAGTTGGGCACTACCCTGTGTACCTTACGCAGGTTCCGATGTAGGGTTCTTTGCTATTCCTCCAGTTGGTGCCAATATTTGGGTTGAATTTGAGGGAGGTGACCCCGATAATCCGATCTGGAGTGGGTGTTTTTGGGGACAAGACGAACTGCCACACAGGGTAAGGGTAGATGATCCTACCCGTGTGCAGGTGTTTAAGTCTGAGGGGATGACTTGCGTTCTCGATCGCTCCGAAGGTACTCCAGGCTTCACCATTCAGGTGGAACAACCTATTGTCAGAGGTGTGCTCAAGTTAGTGTTCAACACATCGGTGCTGATTCGGAAATGAGACCGTTCCCGTATCTTGCGCCTCGAATTTGAGACAGTAAGTAGGTGGTTTCAAATAAATGTAAGAAGGGGGGTGTGTGGGATACATCCCCCTTCACCCCTTCTTCCCATCCTGCGTTTAATTACGCCCACCTACTTACTTGGAAATAAGGCTGTAACTGTTTAACTTGATGAGAAGTTATTTGCGATCGCCACGGTTGCTTGATGCACAGCGTCGGATATTTGCTCTGCTAAGTTCTCATCAGCGACCGCACGAGCCAGCGTTAGCCCTCCAGTCAGTAACGATAGAATTGCCCATGCCAAATCATGCTTTTCGGATTCACGCTTTGCTTTAAGTCCTGCTGCAACTGCTCCGTGTAATTTGACCAATTCTCGTTCATAGCCTTTGCGAACGCGATCGCTGGCACGAATGACCTCTGGCGAGAGTGTTGGGAGCGCGCAGCCACAGGCGATATTTTGGCGATGTTGAGAACCTACGTAGTAATCAGCAAGGGCTGTCACCCACTGTTCTCCATTCTGCTTACGGAATGTTTCTACACCTGTTCGATATTCGTCCAGTCCTTCAATAACTGCCGCCAAGAATGCCTCTTCTTTGGAGCGGAAATAGCCGTAAAACGCTCCAGAGGTCACACCCGCATCTTTCGCCAATGCGTCTACTCCAACACCATTGTACCCACGCGAGCGGAAGCCCCGATGGATTGCCTTCATGATGCGCGTTTTGGTGTCTTCTACTGGAACGTCATCGATAGGCTTGACGGCTATATTTGTTGCGGCAGGAAGCGATTTGGAAACAGGCGATCGATACGCCCCATCGGTTGTTCGTTCTGTTAAATCGCTTAAAAAAGCATCTAGTTGTATGGAGATTGCTTCTTTAATCCCTTCTGTCAGGCGATCCACAAGGCGATCTTCTAAGGGTTCTAGAGCATTAATGACACTATCTGATAGTTCCGTTGGAGAGTTTTCGCTTGCATCTTCTACAGACTGACGAAGTAAGTCTGTAATCACGGCACTAAGGTTGGGCTGTCCACGCTTATCCGATCGCCCCGAAGTATTCACGAATCCCCGTTCTAGTGCCAGGTCATTTATGGCTTGAAGGAGGTCATTGGGCAGACGAATGCTGATGGCTGTGGAGAGAGAGGAGGTCGGTTTGCCCATTTCTAGTAAGACACTATATGACTAAATCAGCCTAGCACGATTGCAGAAAACAAATCTTTTGTTTTCAAAAGGGCTTTGTTACGACGTTTTTAGCGATTTAATCTTTTTTTCATAGAGATACTCTTGACTCAATAACGAGTGTTACATTACGGTCTTTATATAACGGTTGCAACAAGCGATCGCATTTATCGAAATCAACCCAATCATTCCCTCAGGAGAAGTCTCATGCCCTTGCTACGAATCACTCACCTGGCTGGAGCCATTACTCAAGCCCAGAAAGAACAGTTGGCAACCGAACTCGCTAGCGTTCTATTAGTGGCTGAAATTGGTAATGATAATCCCACTGCCCGTTCTCTCGAACACATCATTTTTCAGGAAATTGATGCCAAAACGTCCTGGTTTGTGGGCGGTAAATTACAAGCAAGCGTGCCAACGGGCGGTTACTTTATTTTTGACGTGGTTTATCCGTTTGGTGCTGCTCCCCAAGCAGCCAAAACTCAACTCCACAAAGACATTAACGATGTTGTGGCAAAGGTGTTGGGCGTTGATGGTGCTTTCCCAAATCGGGCGGGTGATTGGGTTCTGATCAACGAAATTACCGAAGGAAATTGGGGTGTGAGTGGTGCCACAGTCGGTATTCACGACATTTATGCTGCAACACAAGGTTCCACAGAGCGCATTCCCTATTTTGAATCGCTCCTGTCGGCTCAGAAGCAGATGTTTGACACCCACCACTATCCAGCGGATGCTCCAGGTCGAGGCAAGTAAGGGTGGGGCGATCGCATCCAATCGGCCATTTCAACGGTGCGATCGCCGCTCTTATTCTCACCTCTGCAAACCATAAAACTACAAACCCATGACCCAAAAACTGCAAGGAAAGGTTGCGCTCGTAACGGGTGCCTCCTCAGGCATCGGGAAAGCGACGGCTCTGGCTCTGGCGAAAGAAGGGGCAACAGTGGCAGTAGCGGCTTGTCGCATCGACCGCCTCGAAAAGTTTTGGCAACTGTAATCAGTACATCCAGAAACGCCAACCCACCTTTGTCAATAGGCATTCAGAGAATCCTCTCGTTCGCATTGGACAGCAGCTAACAGCGAGCGATCGCGCTTGAGCGTGCTGTCTACCACCTCAATCAGCAGATACACCTCGCCAGGAGTAGGATGATGATCTTCATAGTCCAGGAGAGCGATCTTGACTACCGCTACATCAGATTTCGGCTCCGAATAGTCATTGCGTTGAATCGGATCTTGAAACCGCAAGAGAACGCGATTGCCCAATCGAGCTTTTAACACCCGCTCAATTCGAGTTACAGCAGCACTGTGTGCTGTTCCCTCTGCTGTGCAATTAGCTCAACTCGCTCGTCAGGCGCAATCACACCCGCTTCTATCATGCGGTGATAGTCCTGCACGCTGAGTCAGCGAAGATCTGCAATAACCATGACTGTATCTTGCTGGTGAATCCCAGAGTTCAATTTAAAGCATAGCCCGTTGCGCTGATTGAGAGGGATATATGATCGAGAGAAAACCTTTCTAAATCCCTTGCAACGTATTACTATCGTCCCCAATCAACTGGTAGACAACTGTCTCAACCTGACCTTTGAGCAGCATCACTATCTCACTCGTGTTTTGCGGTTGCGGTCGGGCGATCGCTTCATTGCCATTGATGGCGCAGGTCACTGGTGGTTGGCGGAACTTGCCGATTCAGTCTCAGAAGCCCAGCCAGGGGCAACGATATTAGAGGCGATCGCGGCTCAGACGGAGTTGCCCATTTCGGTGACGTTGCTGATTGCGATGCCTAAAGGCAACGGCATGGATGACATTGTGCGACAGGTGACGGAAGCGGGGGTAACACGAATTATTCCTGTGGTGAGCGATCGCACATTACTAAATCCCAGTGCTCAAAAGCTAGAGCGGTGGCAGCGCATTGCTCAGGAAGCGGCAGAACAGTCGGAACGGCAGATTGTTCCGGAGATAACGGCTCCCCTCCCTTTTGTGAAGGCACTCGGTCAGGAAACGACTACAACAAATCGTTACATCTGTGAAGCACGGGGAGACTATCCCCATTTGCTCAGCCATCTTGCTCGACTGACTCCCGCTACCGCAATTGCCATCGCCATTGGCCCTGAAGGGGGGTGGACGGAAGCGGAGTTACAGGCGGCGATCGCTCAGGGTTATCAGCCCGTATCCCTGGGGCGACGGGTACTTCGGGCGATTACGGCTCCGCTGGTTGCCGTTGCCCTAATAGCATCCGTATTAGAGTCGATGCCAGAATGAACAAAAGCATTTAAGCTAAATTCAAGACCTCATTCCCACCCCTTTAGCAATGACACTCCAGGCTCAGCTTGAACAAGTGGCGGCAGCATTTGAACAGCGAGACTACAAGACCGTGGCTCAATTACTCAAACCGTTGATCAAATCTGCCCCCGATCACCCCTGGGTGCAGCTTTACGCCGCTCGATATCAAGAAGTGTCGGGTAAGCCAGAGGCAGCAGAAGCGGCTTATCGCAAGTTGCTGAAGGGCACGAGCAATCCCAAACTGGCATTGCAGGCTCGACAGGGGTTACAGCGCATCGAAACTGCGGCACAAGAACGACAGCAGGAGGCTCTCGCCCAGGCAACGGCAGATCCCAACAGTTCGGTTTCTGGGTTTTTAATTGTCGAGCCTGTCAGCAGTGAAGACCGACAGGCAGCAGCCCAAAACTTTGCCCGCATCATGAAGATTGACCCCTACACCGCACGGGTTCACCTGTCCCAACGCAGTTGGCGACTCTATCGGACAGGGGCGATCGGGGAATTGCAATTCTACAGTCAACAACTCAACGAGGCAGGCATTTCCTCCTTTTGTGTCCCGTTGCCCGATGTGCAAAAAATCCGGGTGTTTCGAGTGCAACACCTGCAAGCAGCATCCCCCCAACCGACAATCGTCTGCCTCAATGAAGCCGACCAACTGGGCACGCTTGCCTTTGATTGGTCAGAGGTGAGTCGGCGGGTAGAGGGCTTGTTGCCCATCTTTGAAGAAGTGATCGATGTGGGAGCCTGGAATAAGTTAAAGCGTCGGGAACAGACGCAGGACTACGCCCAATTAGTCGATTTGCATCTGCCGAAACGGAAATGCATTCTGCGGTTTTGCGATAGCACGTACCAATTTCAGCAGGGCATGATCTTTGACGTGACGCAATCCGACGGGACGCGCATGACCCAAACCACCAACCGAATTCGCTGGAACAATCTGGATAAGTTTCTAACCAGTCGATTGCCCAACCTCCCGACCTGGTCAGACTTCACGCCCTTTGCTGAAAGCGCGATCGAACATCTGTCCTTAGTCGGCAGTTTTAAGTCGCACATTGATGTGTTTCGTAAGGATGAAAGCTATTGGGATCAAGCATTTCATCTCTATAGCAGTCTGGTTTTTATCAAAGAGAGTTAGCCTGGCAAAAGAAGCAGGTGAATAAATGAGGTAAGGCGATTTTCTTGTAGAAGAATCGTTATAAATGTCATGGTTTACTGAAAAAACGAAGCCTAATTTTGCGGAACTTAGCGTAAAAGAAAGCCCTCTTCCAGACAACTTATTTAACCTGATTTAACCTGAGTTCAAAATAAGGATTCTGGCAGTTAAAACCGCAGCTACAAAAGCAAAATTGACATGACCAAATATCAAAACAATCCTTAATCATGGGGCTTGATTGGGGAGCGATGACTGATTTGGTATCAGGACCAGTAACAACTCACTAGAAGCTTTACCAATGCAAATTCAAACGCCCCTAGATCTTGATTACTTTCAAGAAGGTGCTACTACACCTCTGCTTCCAAATCCTCCCGTTTTGACCAGTCATAACGTTGGCTGGAACAATATTCAGCTTGCCTTTCATCGCCAACCTTCCTGGGAAATTCCTGAAGTCTCCGGTTCACAACACATTATTGTGCTTCCAGGTAGTTCGCATGTGGTAGACGTTGAGTTTATTTCAGATGGACGTTTGCAATACGTCCAATATCATCCGCATCACTCTATCCATGGAGCGATCGAAGTATTTCCTGCAAACTTACCTTATAGTGTGTGTTGGAGTAACCAGGTTGAATTTACTCACTGTTATCTTGAGCCTACATTTCTCAACTCGATCGCTCACGAAACGGTTGATCCCGATCGCGTTGAGTTGGAATTAGAGTTGATGAAAGCCGACCAGCTTATCCATCATCTCATTCTGAATCTCAGAACAGAACTAGAAAATTGTGAGACGAGCGATCGCATCTATATCGACTCGATTGCGACATTTTTGTCAGCCCATTTGTTGCGGCATTACACTACATACCAGCAGGTATTAAAGCCATACGAAGATGGCTTACCAAAGTACAAACTTAGACAAGCCATCGAATATATCAATGAGCATTTGAGTGAAACCATATC
This sequence comes from Oscillatoria sp. FACHB-1407, assembly GCF_014697545.1. Classification (GTDB taxonomy): domain Bacteria; phylum Cyanobacteriota; class Cyanobacteriia; order Elainellales; family Elainellaceae; genus FACHB-1407. Next base: position 131,338 of record NZ_JACJSA010000015.1, read on the forward strand.
ACTCACCGCAATCGCAGATGAGTTGCAAATGAGCAAATATTATTTTTGTCGATTGTTCAAGCAATCGACAGGTTTGGCTCCCTATCAATACCTGATTCGGCAACGCATTCAACGAGCGAAACAACTCTTACTTCAAAGCGATCGCAATGTGACTGACATCGCCTTGGACTGTGGATTTTCTAATCAAAGCCATTTAGCCAGGCACTTTCGCCAATTCACTGGCATGTCTCCTCAACAATTTCGCAAAAAATAGCAAGATCCTGTTTGCGATCGCAACATCATATTCGCCTGCAATTTGTTAATTGATTACAGTCATCTCAATTGCAGCTAACGTGCATCTTTCACTTGGGAGCATTCACGATGGGAAGACGAATTTTAGATGATCAGGACAATATCTTTGAGGCGGAGAAAGAGAGACGTTGTCGTATCTGTGTTAGGAAAGTGTGGAAACCTTGGACAATCGAAGGCAATGGGGGTGATGATACTTTAACTGGGGGAGAAAAAAATGATTTGATATTTGGTGAGGATGGCTGGGATGGGCTGTTTGGTCGGGGAGGCGACGATCGCTTATTTGGTGGATCTGGCAATGATAGCCTGACTGGAGGAAACGGTAGGGATATCTTAGATGGTGGATTTGGAGATGATGTCCTCTTTGGAAACGGTGGCGATGACAGACTGTTTGGAAGCAGTGGCAATGATAGTTTGTATGGTGACTTGGCTAGGGATTCGTTGACAGGGGGTGCTGGGAATGATGCTCTGTTTGGAGGTGCTAGCAATGACGTTTTACTGGGCGGGCAAGGCGATGATCAGTTGTATGGCTTTGGCGGTGGAATTGAGTTTGATACCTTGACAGGGGGTGCAGGGGCAGATGTATTCATGTTAGGTGACGGTGATGCTGGAGTTTACTATCGAGGTAATGGTTTCGCAGTCATTTCAGATTATCGGCCTGAATTAGGCGATCGCTATCAATCTCCAGAGCGGTTGTTTGTCAGCTATGGAAATTACAAAAAAGCAGGTGGGAGAGAGACTGACTCATTTCTTTACCATGGAACTGATTTGATAGCTGTTGTCTTGGATTATCAAATTTTTGGTCTAATTTAAAACGAGTGCAGATAAGCGATCGCCCTAACTCTCCAGATCTTCAACTTCTCTGAGAAGTTGAAGATCTGACTATAAGGAATCCACAAACGATCGCACCTTAGCCCCATAATCGGCACCCCCCACCAGCACCACATCGTTGTGTCCCGCTCCCTCAACCCACCAGTGCTGTTTTGGCTCTGGAGCAGCGGCGTAGAGGGTTTCACCATGCCAAAGGGGAATCGTGGTGTCGTCGGTGCCGTGGATGACCAGCATTGGCACTGTAACCTGCCGCAAACGAGCCAGATTGGGGAACTTATCAAAGGGAAAGAGGTTGAACGGCAGCACGACGCGAAAGGCACTGGTGAAGGTGCTTTCAAGAATCAATCCGGCGATCGCCTGTTGTGATGCGAGATAAACCGAAGGACCACCCCCCACCGATCGCCCATGGATCACAATGCGATCGGACGGAATGCCCAATGTCTCTCGCAGATAGCGATACGCTGCTTCAATATCGCGATAACTGCCCTGCTCAGAAGGTCTGCCCTGACTGGTGCCATAGCCCTGATAGTCATACGCCAGCACTGATAGCCCTGTCTGCCGGAGTTGTTCCAGGATGGGGCGGATGATGCCCAAATCCTCGGCGTTGCCGTGACTGTAGAGGAGGGTGTGAGTTGCCTGAGGATTTGGCAAATACAGAGCCGTGATCGATACCTGGTCACTGGTTTGTAGCGTTACCAGACCGGACATCTGGCTGTAGGTGGCAGCAGGAGGCAGGAAGATTTTGCGATCGGCAGTGAACCAGATGTAAAGACAGAGGATCAGGTAGATCAGCAGGAGCGATCGCCCCAGTCGCCACCAAGACCACGACCCTACGATCCAACGATTTAGCAATGCCGTTTTTTGAGTGCCCATCTGGAATTGATATGACTGAGTTGTTTCTAAAGAATTAGGAGGGCGATCGCATCCGATACTCCGATTATGATGCAGTCTAGATGCAGTACAATCCCTTACTAAAGAAAGTCATTTAAAGCTTCCCGCCTACCTACAAGACCTACCTGAGGTTCTCATGCTCCACTGTTGGATGTCAGTTTGTAAACGGCTACTCACCACCAAAACTGCCCGCCGAGCCATACTCATCAGCACGGCATCGTTACTGTCCTTAATGGTGTCAAAATCATCAGCCCAGTCTCAAGTGCCCGCAGAGATCGGGCTTGTGTTTGAGGGGGTCCGCGAGATGAATGACATCACGTTAACAACCTTTCAATACACGGGAGAGTGTCCCGGACGGGTCAACCCAGAAGTCACAGCCTGGTTTAAATCTGAACAAACTCCTCCCGGAAGACGGCGACGGGTAATCATCCGCAATGTCACTCCAGGGGTTAGACCCAGTGAGCAACCCTTCACCAATCGCGAGTATGACGAGGGCACTATTTCAGAGTCATTCTTGATTGAGTTTGGCACATCCCATAGCAACCGACGATTCCGTGTTTTAGAAGGTGAAAATGAGTTTCAGTATGAGATTCTTGAGCGACGCAATGTGATCGAATCGGGTCGTTTTTATGCGTATTTTGAGAACAATGTTCAGACTCAAGCAAGAAACTCCACCTTTCAAACCCAACAAGTCTGCGCGAATGCTGCCGTTCCGATTGGAGCCTGTGCCGATGTTCGCACATTGAATCGCTGGTCATGTCCTGATGGCAACATTGTTCGTCAGGAGACGATTCCTCAAGGTCCAACTCGGACGACCATTTCAAACCAGATGTTTTATGCGGTGAGTTATGAAGTGGGAGGTCGCATCTATCGCCTGCAACCGGGAGATGAGCAAGTTTTAACTGGAAATAATTTCAGTTCTATTGTGATTATCCATCCTGAGACGGGCGTGACCGCTACTCGCCCTCTGGCTCCCGGAGCGCGATATCGCTTTACCAGCAACGCCAGTGGACCGACGTTATCAGAGTGGTATAACCGATAAACAAAAAATAAAGGATGAAGGGGCACGATTAATCGCGCCCCTTCTTTACCAGTATCCTTTCTAGGATTCTCGTCCAGATGCCCATACATCGCGCCATTTGACGGTACCTTCGCTGGCGACAACCCAACGACGAGCAACGATATTTTCGCGCAGGGGCGATCGCCCCTCCCTGAGCATGGCGTATTTGTAGCTCACGGGCTTGCCTGCGCTCTCGTTAAAGGGAATTTCTCCAAACCAGGTGTTGGTATTCACATATTCCAGTGGATACGCCTTAGCAATATCCCAATTGCCCAATTCCGGGCAATCGCCTATGACGACAACGGTTTCACCGGGTTGGGTCTGCACGCCGTTAAGTTGCACTCGGACGATCGTTTGTCCCTTGACCCGCTCTCCCACATGGCTAAGCACAACCACACCTCGTTCTTCGAGTTCCAGGTTGTAAATTTTGCCATCCTCTACGGTGTATTTGTTGCGCGTCACAACACAGGTGTGCTCTCCGTCCGGCAAGTCGGTCTGCACTTCTGGAATGAGGGTTGTGCCGCCACGGTTGAGCGCGACAAAGCAAAGGGAATCACGATAACGGCGGTTATAGCAATAGACATCCGGAGTAAGATACTTTTGCCACTGGCTTCCCATCGCCAGAGAGGGGTTGAGTCGGCGCACACCAGACAGGTGGCGGATCATACGATACAACTCGGTGTCGGCATCCCATTGAGTCATCATGGGGCGATTGTAGGGATCATCTCCTCCATTTGTGTCGTCGTGCAGATATTGCTCGGTGCCGTAGTAGATGCAGGGAATGCCACGACTCGTCATAATTAGGGCGATCGCCACTCGCAGCATGGCGGGATCAGGGTTCAACGACTGAAACCGGGGCATATCATGGTTGTCGATAAAGGTCACCAGTTCAGTCGCACCAAAATAGCGGTGATCCTCATCAAAGATGTCTTTTACCAGGTGAAACCCAGCCTCGGCTCCTTTTGCCAGTGCCTCTCGAATGGCAACACACAAGCCAAAGTCCAACATGGACATGCCAGAGTGGTTGGCAAACTCAACGGAGCGATCGTCTAAGGGATGGCTGTAGATCCACTCACCAAAGATAAACACATCAGGGCGATGCATTTGAATATCCCCAGTGAATTCTTGCCAAAACCAGATTGGCATGTGCTTCACGGTATCAACTCGCAATGCATCTACACCGCGATCGAGCCATTGTTTGATCGCCGCTTTGATGTAATTGCGATACTGGGTATTGTTTTCATTAAAGGTCGCGAGTCCCGATAGTTCGCAATTTTGTACCTGCCAGTCATCCTCCCAATCCTGCACAGGACCGTAATGGTGATACCAGTGGTCTTTGTCGTCGTTGAAGTCTGCAATTTTAACCCCATCGTCGTATAGCTCGCCTTTTTTACCGCTAAAGTCGGGGTTGCTGTGGTTACAAACGATGTCGAGCACCAGCTTCATTTGCCGTTTGTGCAATTCCTCAATAAGTCGATCAAAGGTGGTATTTCGAGTGTCTTGAGTGGCATTTAGAGACGGGTTTTCATCCTTTGCAATAAAGCGAGGATTGATGCGTTTGAAGTCTTTTGTCCAATAACCATGAATGGCAGCTTGTTCTACAAACAAAGCCTCGACCTGCTCAAACAATGGAGTTAACCAGATTGCTGTCACTCCCATATTTTTCAGGTAATCGAGTTTGTCGATTACTCCCTGCAAATCACCGCCCCAGTATTTGCCCCAATCTTCCTTATTCGAGTCGTACAGGTCTGGGTTCGGTCCTTCGCTGTTCTCTAGATCGCCATCGTGGAAGCGATCGACCACGATGAAATAAATGGTTTCCTGGCGAAACTCGATATCGCGTGTATAGAGAAACTCTAAGTCAATATCAGTATCAGTTTTTTGATCAGTTGTAAGCTGTTGAATTTCAATTTCTGGATTGGTAGTTTCGTATTGATCCGCTGAAATTTGGGCAGGTGAATTAGCTACCATATTGAGATCTTGTTTTGAAATGATTTAAGGGTAAAGTTAATGATTTAGAGGCACCGAAAAATTGCTCCAACAAACATTCCAAGGTGAAATCGGGAGCAAAAAGAGGAGTGCAAATCTGAAGTTTATGAATTAAACTTATTAGAATTTTATGGAGCATTTCTTTACTTGGCTATCTAACTTTAGATAGGAGTTGAGATTGGAAAGGGGTGTTACGTGATGCGAAGCCATTCCTCCTGAAATGGCGGGCACCCGCAGGGGCGTTTCAGCGTCCCAAGATCGTTGAGTTGTCGATCCTGACGTAACCTCAACCTGTGAGAAATCGTATAGAAGAGTGGTAGTTACAATTCGATGAAATTTCTGCGTTCGTTCTCTCACCTGCAACCCAGTCGGCTCCAACGCCATCTTGTCACCGCTCTCATTACCACCAGTTTGGTTAGCTCTTTGGGATGGAGCAAAACGGCTCAAGCTCATACGGCTCCCTATTGCCAACTCACTCCCGCCGAAATAGCCCAAACCGATGCCCTGCGACAGGCAGCGATTCAGGGCGATCGCACCGCTCAAAATCGTTACCGAGAGTTGACCAGACAACACGCCAACACCCTGCGCCAGTGTCGCCGCCAAAATTGGCTCCAAACGCAGGCAATCTGGCTACGCCTCTATCCCTGTGATGTCCGTCCTGGCGCACTCGAAGAGATCTTAGACAACATCGTCAGTCGGGGCTACAACCAGGTTTATGTCGAAGTGTTTGCCAATGGGCAGGTGCTCTTGCCCCAAAGCGACAACAATACATCGTGGGTGTCGATGATTCGGACTCCCGGTTACAGCGATCGCGATTTGTTAGCCGAGGCGATCGCAAAGGGTCGAGAACGGGGCTTACAGGTCTATGCCTGGATGTTCACCATGAATTTTGGTTACACCTACAGTCAGCGTCCAGGGGCAGATCAGGTGTTAGCCCGCAATGGTGCCGGACATACCAGCCTGACGTTTCGCACCGATGGCGGGGCAAATGCTGACTTTGGCAGCGTCAACGCCGATGAAACGTTTATTGATCCCTACAATGTTCGCGCCAAACAAGACTACTATGCCCTTGTACAGGCGATCGTCCGTCGGCGTCCGGATGGAGTGTTGTTTGATTACATTCGTTATCCCCGTGGTACGGGTGCCGCTTCCGTTGCAAGCCGTGTAAGTGATTTGTGGATCTATGGCTCGGCAGCCCAAAATGCTCTGTATGAACGTGCCCTCAACCAGAGTGGACGTGAACTGATTCGTCGCTTTATTAGTCGCGGTTACATTACCGCTGGCGATGTTGCCAGTATTAGAAGCCTGTATCCCCAGGATGGCGAACCACTCTGGCAGGGGTTGAATCCCAACGGTAATACAGCAATTACTCCAGAGCAGGCGCAACCTTACCTGCAACAGGAGTTGTGGCGTTTGTCGGTGGGTCATGCCATTCAAGGCGTATTGGATTTTCTAAGTATGTCGATTCTTCCGGTACAACGGCAGGGAATCACCGCCGGAGCGGTTTTCTTTCCTGATGGCAATTTGGCGATCGGGCGAGGATATGATTCTCGTTTGCAACCCTGGGATCGCTTCCCCAACAACATTGAGTGGCATCCGATGTCCTATGCCATCTGTGGCACTCCCGATTGTATTGTCGCCCAGGTTCAACGTGTTTCTACTCAGGCTCCGGGAGGCACTAAAGTGATGCCCGTGCTGGCAGGGACGTGGGGACGAGCCGCCAACGGACGACCGTCTCTAGAGGCACAAATGCAAGCGATTCATCAAGCCGTACCCCAGATCACCTCTATCAGCCACTTCGCTTATTCCTGGCAGTTCCCTCAAGCAGATCAGCAACGCAAATTCTGTCGGCTGTAGCTAGTGAGGACTGAGGGCTGAGGACTGAAAGGCAGGCAGGACATCACGTTCAAACTTGAGAGATGTCCTAATACCAATTTGAATTGGCTTCGCTGCACATGATTCCGTAAGGGCGTTTTGCAAAACGCCCTACCCAGTGATCTGCCACAATCAAACATTAAATCGGTATATAGCTGTAGTCACCTCAGTTAAGACAAGGCACTCAACAGGACAGACGCGATTAATCGCGTCTCTCTCAGCAGGACTCAAATTCAATGTCCTAATGGTTTTGGCGATCGCTATAACAACTCGTTCAGTTGCCTCGGCCTTCTTCTATCACTCGTTCTACGAACAAATCTTATCCAACCCCTGTTTCCAGACTCTTGACTGGAAATGGAGTAACAAAGCCTCGTCTGTGTAATACCGACTTAAATGGTTTTCGTGCAAATGCGAACACTCGTAGGGGCGGGTTAGCTATTTACTGATAGCAAACCCAAGAACTTATCTGCAAAACCCGCCCCTATCCACTATCGAACTGATTTAATTCCCATCCCGTACTGTTCTTCTCAGCCTTTTCTCATCTATCTTTCGCTATATTATTCGCAATGATTGAACCTTTTGAACTCTTGTGAAGCCGTATGAACGCATCGCCCGACTCATCCAACGAAGCGAATAGCCGAATTGATGGCAGACTTTTTCGACAGTTTTGGCAAATCGCCAAACCTTACTGGTTTTCAGAGCAACGCTGGAAAGCGAGAGGATTACTTGCACTCCTGCTGATCATGTCGGTAGTTGTGAACGGGTTGAACGTGGGTATCAGTTTTGTATTCCGCTTTGTCGATACGTCACTGGCTGAAAAACAAGCAGATACCTTTTGGCGATACATCTTTATTTACATCGGCATTTTGATTTTAGGGACACCTATTGTGGTGCTCTATGGCTTTTTGCGCGACAAACTGGGGCGGTTTTGGCGCGAATGGTTGACCAAAGATTTTCTCGATCGCTACTTCCGCAATCGAGCCTATTACGAAATCAATCAAAACACCGACTTAGATAACCCTGACCAGCGAATTTCAGAAGATATTAACTCTTTTACTGTTACCAGTTTGCAGTTTTTGCTGGTTGTATTAGGTGCCATCATTACGCTCTTTTCATTTACGGGTGTGTTGATCTCCATTTCGCTGCCCCTGACGGCAACCTTACTGGTGTATGCCATCGGTGGCACAATTATCACTACCTTCATTGGTAAGCGATTGATTGCAATCAACTTTAATCAACTACGACGCGAAGCTGACTTTCGCTATGGATTGGTGCATGTGCGGGATAATGCCGAGGCGATCGCCTTCTACCAGGGTGAAGATCGAGAATCGTTGTCTGTTAAAGACCGCTTTATGCAAGCCATTCGCAACTACGATTTGTTGATTGGTTGGCAACGAAATCTAGACTTTTTTACCACCGGATATGGATATTTGGTGGCAGCCTTACCCTATCTGGTCGTTGCACCCATTTATTTGTCGGGACAGACTGACTTTGGCACGATTACTCAAGCCGCGATCGCCTTTCGCCAAATTTTTGGGGCACTGTCCATCATCGTGACACAGTTTGAAAAATTAACGGCGTTTGCAGCGGGGATCAAGCGTCTGGGGGCATTTCGCGAAGCCCTTGATCAAACGGATATGCCCGCTCAACACTCCACAATCGATACTGTCAACGCGGATGTGCTGTCACTGCATCATGTGACACTGCAAACGCCTAACCGGATGTCTACTTTGGTTAGCGATCTCTCGGTTGAACTTCAACCTGGAGATGGTCTGCTCATTGTAGGTCATAGTGGTTGCGGCAAAAGCTCTGTTCTCAGGGCGATCGCCGGGTTGTGGAACTGTGGCACGGGCAAGATCACACGTCCCAATCTAGAAGAAATGCTGTTTTTACCGCAGCGACCTTATATGGTGTTGGGCACATTGCGAGAACAGCTTTTGTATCCCAACGTCCATCAGAGTGTGGATGAAAATCAACTGCGTCAGGTCTTACAACAGGTCAATCTGGCAGATCTACCAGAGCGGGTAGGCGGTTTTGAAGCAGAACTTGATTGGGCAAACGTTTTGTCTTTAGGGGAACAGCAACGGTTGGCGATCGCTCGACTCTTGATGACAAAACCCCGCTACGCCATCTTAGATGAGGCAACCAGTGCGCTCGACTGGAAGAATGAAGCTTTGATCTACAAAATCATTCAAGCCTCTCAAACCACCTATATCAGTGTTGGACATCGCTCTAGCCTACTGAAGTATCACCGCCACGTTTTGAAATTGGAGCATGACAGCCGTTGGAAGGTGCTTCCCGCTCAGGAGTATGCTTTAGAAACAGAGGTGCTGGCGTAACTCTCTTCTATCACTCTCCCCGCAAACCTATCTTCTCCAGACTTCGTTTCCAAGATCCTGCCTAGAAGTGAAGTGCCAGAGGCTCTGCCTCCTTACCTTTTCATTCCCTCCATCAGAGCTATTGCAGATGATTGAATTGCGCTACTGTTAGAGCAATCCTTTTCTCACATATCGTAGTGAATATCTCAGTCCTGGTTCAAACCTTTGTCGCTGTATTTGTTTTGGCAGATGCTCTGGGTAATGCTCCTATTGTGGTGTTATTGACAAAGGGCATGGAGGCAGACCAACGCAATAATGTAATCGACCGTGCAACCCTGGTGGCGACAGCGGTTTTGCTGGTGTTTGCTTTTGCAGGTCAAGCTCTGTTGGACTACTTGCACATCAGCATGGGATCGCTGCGAGTGGCAGGGGGATTGCTGTTGTTATTGATTGCGCTGGATATGTTGCAGGGCAATCTAGAAACTCCCATTGTCGAGCAAAACCGGGATGTTGCGATTACCCCACTCGCGTTGCCCCTTTTAGCCGGACCCGGAACTCTGACAACGGTCATGTTGCTAATGGCAGAATCTCCAGAAGCTCAGGTCAGCGTGGCGATCGGCATTTTATCCGCTATGCTCGTCACCTGGATCATCGTGCGTCAAGCCAGTCAGATCGACAAGTTAATCGGTGAGGAGGGAGCCATTATTGCCACGCAGTTGTTGGGATTTCTGTTAGCGGCTCTTGCGGTTGAAATTGGCAGTGAAGGGATTCGGGAGTTGTTTTTGACGGTGACTTAAAGGGTCAATAGTCTAAAGTCCCTCTTAAAAGGGGAAGTGAGGGGTATCGTGCAGAAGATTAGCATCTCAACCGAGATCTGTGTACACGGTAACTCTTTTAAGGGAGCTAAGTACAATTCGTCGTAAATAGGGGTGGGAATTCGGGGTGAAGGGGTGGAACCCCTTTCAAAACTTATTTTTTGCTGTACTAGTGTGAGTTGAAACCATTTTCATTCTTCGATTTCTTCTACACTCTGTAACGTGTTAAGTATGGGGAACGTGACTGTCGTTGGTAGTTGCAATTAGCAATCGACAATTAATTCTTTCCCGTTTTGCCATTCTGCCCCTTTTATTTACCAATACAAAATCGGCTAAAGATGCGATCGAGCACCGATTCTGTGACTTCTTCTCCAGTGATTTCGCCTAACGCTTGAATGGCACTCCGCAAATCAATTGTCCAAAAATCGAGGGGAAGTTGGTTGGCGATCGCCTCTTGCACCTGATACAAAGCGGCTTTGGCACGAGTTAATGCAGCGGATTGACGTTGGTTGATTGCAACATCAAGGTTGGCGGCTTGCAGAGTTCCCGTTTGAACGGTTGCTAAAATTGCTTGCTCTAGTGCATCAATTCCCTGGTTCTGAGAAGCAGCAGTTTGAACGACCTGGGCGATTACTCCGAAGGGGGGACTGCTTCGCATCGCGTCAGGGTAGCTCGGTAACGATTTCTCATTTCCTAACAAATCCACCTTATTAATCACAAGAATCAACGGACGATGGTTTACCTGGTCGTAAATCATCTGGTCATCATCTGTCCATCCCGCTTGAGCATCGATGGTGAGCAACACCAGATCGGCAGATTGAGCCACTTGACGCGATCGCTCTACTCCAATGCGCTCCACCTGATCGGTTGCCTCGCGAATGCCTGCGGTATCTAACACTTGAATGGGAATGCCACCCACCACTAATTGCGATTCCACCACGTCGCGAGTGGTTCCCGGCAGGTCAGTGACAATGGCGCGATCGCTGCGGCTCCAGGCATTGAGTAAGCTCGACTTGCCAACATTTGGGCGACCCACGATCGCCACCTTTAGCCCCGTCCGCAACAGTTCTCCGCGATCGGCAGTGGCTAAGATGTGTTCAACTGTAGCCAAAACTTGCGTGAGTTGAGCTTTAGTCTCGGCTTCATCCAGTGGTGGCAGGTCTTCCTCAAAATCAATCCGGGCTTCGATCTCCGCCAAGATATCCAGACAAGTTGCCCGTAGTTGTCGAATCGGTTGTGCCAGTTTGCCTTGAAGCCCTGCTAATGCAGTTTGAGCCGCCTGGGGCGATCGCGCTCCCACCAGATCGGCAATGCTTTCTGCTTGAGTCAGGTCAATTCGTCCATTCAAAAAGGCTCGCAGGGTAAATTCCCCCGGTTCCGCCAGTCGTGCTCCTTGCTCCAGACACAACTGCAACACCTGCTGCACCGCCATGATTCCCCCATGACAGTGAAACTCCACGACATCTTCTCGCGTGTAGGATCGTGGTGCCAACATCAACAGCAGCAACGCTTCATCCACAACTTGATGACTCTGAGGATGGTGTACCTGACCGTAGAGAATGCGATGACTTTCCCAGGGTTGCTGGCCGGGTGCATGAAAGAGTTGGTGGGCGATCGCAACTGCCGTTGATCCAGATAGGCGCACGATTCCCACGCTGCCTTGTTGCGGCACAATAGCAGTGGCAATAGCGGCGATCGTTTCTCCCTGTAAAATCTTGGTCATTCCATTTACGATTACGCAACCCAGATCTCAATTTAACGTGATTGAGGAACAGATAACTTGCTAGTCCTTGGCGGCGGAAGTCTACCTATCCATTAACAAGGGGCTTAAGCCCCTTGCCTGAACTCCGTAACTTCCAAAGGTTAGTGAACTTACGCCTTGGTCTACTAGCTCTCTCAAGAGCTTCAATCCATGATTGAGATGTATCCCTCTTCTGTCACTCTCTTCGTCAACAAATCTCATACAAACCTCGTTTCCAAGCTCCTGCTTGGGAATGGAGTGACGGAGGCTCTGCCTCCTAAAGCAACGGTTGGAGGCAGAGCCTCCATGCGTACATTCCTGGCTAGAAGCTAGAAGGTTTTCGGAAAAATACTCTCCATCCAACGCGATTAAAGAGGGATAAACGTTAATCAGAATACGAACATTAGCGCACCTCAAACATGGCTTCCCTGACGCTAACCCTACGCCCCACGTTGGAACTGATGGATGATCCGTTTGAGCAGATTTGCCGTAGCAACCCAGAGTTGAGGCTAGAGCCTTCCAGAATTTACGTTAGTCCTAGAAGAATTATTAGACCTATAAAATTTATTGATGACAGAGAGTATTTCATGGCGTTGCTGATTGAGGATATGAAATCGCGAGCAAGATGCTCGCACTCCCTTGTAATGATCCCGATAGGGTGAGCGTCTCGCTCACGTTGGGAATTTACGTATCATTTGTCATTTCAGCAACGCCTATTTCATGACCGTACAGCTTCAGTGCCCCCGTTTGTTAGTTCTGGAACCTCAATTGTTACTGCTGAGGTCTCAGTTATTAGTTTTGAGATCTTAGTTACTAGTTTTGAGGGCTGGTTTGTTATTCCTGAGGTCTTAGTTACTAGTTTTGAGGACTCATTTGTTAGTTTTGAGGACTCATTTGTTAGTTTTAAGGACTCATTTGTTAGTTTTGAGGACTCGTTTGTTAGTTGTGAGGACTCGTTTATTAGTTTTGAGGACTCGTTTGTTATTCTTACGGTTGCCAACGTTAATTTCATGCCAAACCAACTAACCACCTCAACCAGTCAGTAAAACCACAGACAGCCAACTAAACCCTTACGTTGATCATTTAACAAATCCATAAAATCACTCAACTCAAACCAAAAACTGATCAATAGAGTTAGAGAAGATCTTTAGCAAGGAGCATCTACATGCCTCTGCAAACTCGCGGTTCTACCGCCCTCGACAAAGCTCAACGTCGTCTTGCTCTATTCAAATCGATTCATGAGCATCTTGACCTCGGACACGGACTCACGAACGCAGCCTATAGCCGACAGATTGAAATCACCCGTGCTGCCCTTGAAGCTCACAACACACTTTTGTCGAATCTGGATGAATCACGCAAAACCCTAGCTCAACTCGATGCAGCCCTTTCAGAATTGTCAGAGCGGATGCTCAGTGGAGTTGCTTCCATCTATGGCAGAAGTAGCATTGAGTATGCCAAAGCAGGGGGTTCTAGACGTAAGAGCAGTCGAGCAATCCCGACTTCTGTTCAAACAACATTTGCTCCCCAATCTACTCAAGCAACTACACCGACGGAATCGACTAGTACCAACGGTAACAGTAAAGCCACATCCATGTCCTAATTCATCTCATCGATTGCATCAAACTGATGAATATTAGAGAGCACGGCAATAGCTGTGCTTTTTTATTGGTTAACGTAACACCGAACCCAATACAGCTAACTCTCTTAAGTGCGATCGGAATAATGTTTGAGCCGAATCACGTCTCGCACCTGATCGAGCAATTTTTAGGGCGAGGTTGGTCTTCACTCATTATGGAAAATCGATCTAATTGGAATATTAGTTTACTAGTGTTGCGAACACAAAGTTCTTCAATGTAGGGGGTTTGGGGGCTTCGTCCCCAAGCAGGGGTTCCACCCCTTCACCCCTTTCAAAACTTATTTTTTGCTGTACTAGTATGCAAGCAAAGCTCATAGAACCAGAAAAAATGCTAGACAAAATCAGCACATTTTCTGAATAGAGATTAATATGCCAGCATCCGAATCCACCTAATATCCCATTTTCCAAATAGAGTGAAAAAATCATCCTAATGGGTCTACGGGGGTATTAGGTTGCAAAAATCGATCTAATTAGACTGTTATGCAGTGGATACCTACTTGCAATTGGTGCTTTCGACCAGGGCTGATCAAGTTGGTTTGATATTGTGGTTCAAGTGAAAGACGTTTTCCGGGTCATATTGAGCTTTGACTTTTGCGAGCCTTGCATAATTCTCCTGACCAAGACCCGCCACAACCCGATCCTGGCCCTCGTCGCCGATAAAGTTGAGGTAGACCGCACCGCTTTCCCAGGGTTTGAGATCAGCTCGAATATCGTGAGTCCACTGCCGAACATGCTGATCATCTGCCGCATCTTGATACAGACCGTAGGGATGAATCAGCCAGGGAGCCTGTCGCCAAGGCAATGGATAGTCGGCGCGCCCACGTCCTAATGCACCGCCTTGAGGTAAAAGAATATGCTGAGATGCTGAAGGCACAATCATGGTGTTGGCATGGGCACAGAATCGATCAATGGCTTCGTCTGGGAATGCATCGAGATACTCGACGGAACAATAGTTGCGGTAGCCGGGAGGATCGTCGAGCATACACTGGAGATCGGCATAGGGCATTTCTGAAATAAACTCTCCCTGATGTCCCAGTGCCAGCATGGGGGCGGCAACCTGACGAGCTTCGGATAATGGGCCAGCATACGTAACGAGAACGACGAAGGCCAACCTGCCGACTAGAGATTCGGGCACAAATTCCTCTGCGGGACCAGTCACAAAGAGGGCACCCCCACCGATTTCGTCGGGGGCTGATTCCATGAAATCTCGGTAGGTGCGAAGCACGTCTACCCCGGCTTCGGGGGGCCACACCAGCAACATCACGCTTACCGACGACAACTCGTATAACCGTAACGTAAATGACGTGGCGACTCCGAAGTTACCACCCCCACCGTGGAGTGCCCAGAAGAGTTCTGGGTGTTCGGTTTCGCTGGCACGAATAACATCACCATTAGCCGTTACAAGTTCGACGGAGAGGAGGTTGTCACAGGCAAGACCAAACTTGCGGTCAAGCCAACCACTGCCCCCTCCCAATATGTATCCACCCACTCCTGTTGTAGAGGCTCGTCCCCCCGTTGTCGCCAGCCTATAGGGTTCTGTACCCCGATCAAGGTGGCTCATAGTGGCCCCACCCCCAACCGTTACCGTGCGAGCCACTGGATCAACTGAGACGGAATGCATTTGCCGCAGGTCGATGACAAGTCCGCCTTCGGTGAGTGCCTTACCCGCAACCCCATGTCCGCCCCCACGAACGGCAATCTCAAGGCCATGCTGACGGGCAAAGTGAATACTGCGGACGACATCATCTACGCCAGCACATTGAGCAATCAGGCTGGGATGGCGATCGATCATCGCGTTGAAGAGTTTCCGAGCCTCATCATAGGTTGGGGCATCGGGCGTGATGATGTTGCCGATAAAGCCATCGCGCAGTTCCTTTAAGGCGACATCGTTGAGAGTGTGAGATGTCATGGTACGGTTCCTCCTTGTGGGGCTGCTAACCCATCTCAACAATCATCAAAGATGGCCGTGTGAAGCAGCGTGTGAAACCTTTCAGAACTTAATCTGAGCGATGGTGCTGTGGAGAAAGGGGTTATCGATCGCAGTCGCCATGTCGTGAGCGGTCTCAAACGCACCTGGCTCACCGAGCCGAGCTTTGTGCAACAGTGCCCGAACGACAAGCTCCCGCATGCCACACCGGGCAGCAAGTGATTCGAGATCCGCAATCCAGCGAGGTGCCGCCTTCTGCCCCTGTGCGATCGCTACCCGACACAGCGCATCCAGCCCATAGGCCTCAATCCATCGATAGCTATCGGGGAGGCGTCGAGAGATGCGGGGTGCATCGATGAGCATCTGATAGCCCCGGCTGATTTGCCCCCGTGCGATGGCGACCAGCCCCAGTCCACGCATGGCGATGCTTTCTAAACACGGATCGTCGAGTTGTCGCCCCATAACAAAGGCACGTTCTAACTGGCTCGCGGCAGTGCCGAGATCACCCGTTAGCAGATGGACCTCAGCAAGAAGAGATTCGGGAAGGGGGGCTAGCGCCATCCAGCAAGCGTGGGCCTCCTGTAGTGCTCGTTCAAGCACTGACGTGGCCTCAGCAAATTCGCCCCGCAACAGGTGCAAGCGACCGACCCAGCAGCGGGCAAATACTAATGCCTCTGGGGACTCAGTGCGCTCAGCCCGTTGCACAGCGGAACGGAGTACTGCCAGGGCCTGGGAGTAACAGCCCTGATCGTTCAGACAGGCTCCTTCGATGCACTCAATCCAGGCCATTTCAGCGTCGTCTCCGGCGGCGAGGCGGGTGGCCTCACCCAAGAGTTCAAGGGCACGGTGATAACGCCCCCGCTCCAGGTCGGCGAAGGCCAGTTCTCGATAGGCGATCGCAGCGGTACGCTCATCCCCCACCTCAATGGCGCGCGAGACAGCTTCATGCAACGCCGCCCCGCCTTCCTCATCACTCCCCCGACCGACATGGACAAGGGCGTGCCCCAGGGCCGCCAGGACCCGAGCTAAGAGTTGATGATTCTGTTCCTGGCGGGCCAGGGTTGCCGCTTCCCGTAGGGTTTGCAAGCCTTGGCTAATGGCCCCTGCTGCGATCGCAGCCTCCCCTGCCTCAAGCATGGCCTGTAGGGAATAAGGGCGTGTTTTAGATAGATTGATTGTAGGTTGGTGAATCGCCTCCTGTAGCACTGGGCTGGGTTCCGCACCCAACTCCTGCCGGAAAAGGTCAGTACAGTGCATCGCATGCTTAGCGGCTCCATCATAGTCCCCAGCCGTTCGAAGACATTGCACCAGCAGAATGTGGTGAGCCTCATCGAGCGGGTTGAGATCCACCAGCCGTGAGGCGCATTTGAGTGCGTCGTTGATGCGCCCTTCTGCTAAACAGGCTAAGGTCGCCTCATGCAGGATGGCCTCGGTAGCCCCGTTAAGGCGATGTCGTTCGCTGAACAGCCATAGCTCGAATGCAGCACTGCCTGAAACACTGACACCCGCCAAAAGATCCTGACCCAACCCCCGCAGCTCAAGTGCCTCATCCCAGCGTCCTCGACAAACTAAATCGACATCTACCACAGCGGTAGAGGGCAGGATCATCACCAGCGGATCGCCAGACAGCTGACAGCCTGAGCCCAGCACACGGCGCAGATCGGACAAGCTCCAACGCAAGGCACCGAGTGGATCATCTGCTGCCGGAAACAACAATTCTGCTAATCGTTCACGCGAAATTGGCTGGTTCGCTAGCAACAAATACGCGAGCAGACACCAACTTTTGCGCCCCCTTGGCTGCCGATTCACAGCGTCGCGCACTACCCGTGGGTATCCAAGTAACTCAATGCTCAAGGTCATACCCAGATTTTCCCACAAGCCGCAGGCAAACTATAAATCGCAACAACTATCTACTCAACTGCATACCACCCTGCTGGAGCGGACTGGCAAAAGCCCTGGGTCAGGTTGCAACGGTTATTTGCAACCGCTCAACTGGAACGTGTGCGATTCGTTCATCCTAAATGGATAGCAATATTCAGGGACGGATGGCGAGGGTAGAACCTCGACAACTGAAGATCGACACGAAGCCGCATAGATGAAACGGTAGTGTTTCAGATCTGTTGCCACTAACCCCCGGCTGTCGCCGTCCCCCTTGGTAAGGGGGACTACAGGGGGTCTTACAGAGGTTATCAACAGGTTTGGAACACCACCTGGGTTTCTCTTGCAGCTGTTCCACCTCATCAGGGCAATGCTTAATGGCGTCAACAAGCCATCCGTCAATTACTAGAGGCGACCCTTGCGGTATCGGTTTCACCGCACGCCACCTTCACCTGATCTTGCAACATCAGTCCGTACTCTAATCCCTCGACGACCGCTTGATAGGACGCTTCAATGATGTTGGTCGAGACTCCTACCGTTGTCCAGCGTTGATGCCCGTTGCTAGATTCCACCAACACTCGTGTTTTGGCAGAGGTGCCAGCGGTGCCGTCTAAAATCCTTACTTTGTAGTCGCTTAAGTGGAAGGTGGAAATGATGGGATAGAAGTTGATCAGAGCTTTACGCAGGGCTGAATCTAATGCTGAGACAGGACCGTTGCCTTCGGCTGCTTCTAGAATGTCGCGATCGCTCACCGTCACTTTCACAGTCGCCATCGCCTGACTACACCCATCATTCACCTCAGGCACCATATTGCAGGTAATCTGGAAGCCCTTAAGCTGGAAAAATCGGGGACGTTGCCCCAGTGCCTCACGCATCAATAGTTCAAAGCTGGCTTCTGCGGCTTCAAACTGATAGCCCTGGTTTTCCAAAGTTTTGAGGCGTTGCAAAATTTGCCGACAGGTGGGGTCTTCCTTGTCGAGGTCAATGCCAAATGTACGAGCTTTTGCCAGGACGTTACTCAGACCTGCCTGGTCAGAAATGACAATCCGGCGACGATTGCCAATATGTTCGGGTTGAATGTGCTCGTAAGTCAGAGGATTGCGCTCGACTGCGCTAACGTGGATGCCACCCTTGTGAGCAAAGGCAGACAATCCCACGAAAGGCGCGTGATCGTCGGGGGCAAGATTCACCACTTCGCTAATCAGACGACTGGAATCAGTTAGCTTTGATAATTGATCGTCGCTAACACACTGAAAGCCCAGCTTCAGTTGCAAGTTAGGAATTAACGTACAGAGGTCGGCGTTGCCGCAGCGTTCGCCATAGCCGTTAATCGTTCCCTGCACCATGCGAGCACCGCCCATCACCGCAGCGAGGGCATTAGCAACGGCTGTACCGGAGTCGTTGTGGGTGTGGATGCCGATGGGAGGGAGCTGAGATTGGGGATGCAGAAAACGGGCATCTTCAGGTAAAGCCCGATTTCTGGCTTCAACGAACTGAAACACCTCCTGCACGATCGCACTCACTTCATGGGGCAACGTGCCCCCGTTGGTGTCGCAGAGAACCAGCCACTCGGCTCCTCCAGCGATCGCGGCTTCTAAGGTCTTCAAGGCATACTCTGGATTACGTTTGTAGCCGTCAAACCAGTGCTCCGCATCGTAGATCACGCGCCGCTCCTGACTGCGGAAGTACTCGATGGTGTCCTGAATCATCGCCAGGTTTTCTTCCAGTGTGGTCTTCAGCCCCTCGGTAACGTGCAAATCCCACGATTTGCCAAACAGGGTGATCCAGCGTGTACCTGCCGCCAGAATCGGTTGCAGCATGGGATCAGTCGCTGCCGTCTTACCGGGGCGACGGGTTGAACAAAATGCCACGATTTCAGCCTGGGTCAGGGGTTCTTCCTTCAATTGCCAGAAAAACTGCACATCCTTTGGGTTTGCACCGGGCCATCCCCCTTCAATAAACGGAATTCCCATCCGGTCGAGTTGGCGGGCAATCCGCAATTTGTCGTCAATCGAAAGCGACAACCCCTCACGCTGTGCCCCGTCTCTCAGGGTCGTGTCATAGATCCACAGTGGGCGATTGGGTGCGGTTGAAAACTCGAAGGTATCTAAGGTCATGGATGCAAACTAAAGATAGAGATGAGAAACGGAGAACTAGAGAAATTTGAACCAGGGGGAGAGAGCTAATCGTAGACTGTTAAAGGAAGATAAAGGAATACAGAGGAACTACAATGGATTGCATCAGGAGTCGCTATGCCTAAAGTAGCAGCCCAAGGAAAAATCATCGACTGTTCCAAGGGGGCTAAATTGCGTCAAGTGCTCCTGCAATATGATATTGATCTCCACAATGGACAATCTCGTTGGATCAACTGTCGTGGCATCGGTACCTGTGGCACCTGCGCTGTTCAGATTGAGGGAGCCGTGTCCGAACCCAACTGGCGAGATACAACACGGAGATCACTTCCTCCCCATTCTCTCATGCAAAATCGCCGACTTGCCTGTCAAACTCAGGTTTTAGGAGATGTGAAAGTCACCAAGTTTGATGGATTTTGGGGACACGGTGACAACCCAGTGTGGACTGCCGAAGGCGAAGGGGGGCAATGTGAATGAAGTTGTAATTCGAGCGATCATTTTATTACTGGTGTTTATCCTGGCGGGCTATTTGATTAGCCGAGCCACTAAGGGCTTGATTCGTCTCGTGGTCATTGCCGTATTGACGGGTCTGTTTTTGATCGCGGCTCGCTCTATGTTTAATCAAATTATGGAGTCGAGAGCTGCAAACACGGTTCCGCAAACTCCACCCCCAGATGTCAATATAACGGTCAGCCCGACCGCTAGCCCAACGGCGATCGCCAGCCCAACCACCTCTCCAACGGCGGCTGCCAGTCCAGCCACAACCACTGACTCTGACACACCCCTGCAAGCCAGAATTGGCTTAAGAAATGTTCCAACCTTTGCAGCCTACTACGTCGCGTCCTCCAATGGGCAACCTGCGGCAGCGGCCCCAGCATCTACCCCACAAGAGGACTATCAGCCCGACTATCAACCTCCGGCTAACCGAACCACCACCCAACGACCCAGTCAACAACCAATTACTGGCGGATGGTGACTTTTAAAGACACTGTAATTTCCTTGAAAAATCTTGCTTGCGAGGGTTAGTTTTCCGATATTCCCTCGCTAAACTGTAAGTTGCCAACTTTGTTCCACGATCTGTTCAAGTGCAAGGAGGCAGTGGCATGGTTGAGGTACTGGGATTCTTTTTAGTGCTTGCTGCTCTGGCACTGATGGTTGGGACATTGGCACAAGGACCGTTGCGAGTGGTGGGATTTGTTGTCCTCGTCCTAATGGGTCTAATTGCTGCTGGTCCGATTGTAGACCGAACTCCCCTCTCCGGTTTCTTCAACTCTGGTGCTAGCCAAACTGATGAAGCAACCGATCCCTACAATCTGCCCTCCAGCCCAGTTCAGCAAGCTCCAGCCTACGGTGGACAACCCGAATCGGGTGCCAACACAAACACAAACACAAACACAAACACAAACACCAATACCTCAAGAGGATCTTCGCGAAACCGGAGTATTCGTGGGGGATGGTAAGGGAAGGGGGAAAAAAGAAGGATGAAGGATGAAGGATAAAGGATAAAAGGGAAGAGAGAAGAGAGAAGAGAGAAGAGAGAAAAAAGAAGAATGAAGAGGAAAGAGGGAAGAGGGAAAAAAGCTACTCCTTATTCCTCACTCCCTACTCCCCATTCCCGCTTCTCCACTCCCCACTCAAGATCACCAAACCGATTTAAATTGGTAATAGGTTTAAGCCATTCTTTGCGGCGATCGCTGCCGTTTTTTCATGAACAAAACAAGTGACATTTTAATCGTCGGGGGTGGCGTTGTTGGTCTGGCGATCGCGGTTGAACTGAAGTTGCGCGGAGCCACTGTCACCGTTCTTAGTCGTGATTTTCAACAAGCGGCAAGCCATGCGGCTGCGGGTATGTTAGCTCCCCAGGCTGAAGGTCTGGAGCCAGGGGCCATGCTGGAGCTGTCGCTCAGGAGCCGTGCCCTTTACCCTGAGTGGGTCGCCAAGCTAGAAGAGATCAGCGGCACCTCTACTGGATACTGGGCATGTGGCATTCTCGCTCCCGTTTATACGGCTGAGGCAGACCAGGCAAACTCTCCCAATCCCATCTATACTCAAGCCTCACCTGCTTATTGGCTCGATCGATCCGCGATTCATCTAGCGCAACCCGGATTAGGGGAAGATGTCATCGGCGGATGGTGGTTTCCCGAAGATGGACAGGTGGATAATCGAGCACTGACGCAAGCATTGCGATCGACGGCTCAAATTTTGGGGGTTGATATCCAGGAGGGAATCACCGTCACTGGAATCCAGCAGCAACAGGGGCGCGTCCTCAGTGTGAAGACCCAGGCGCACGACTGGCAAGCAGATCATTACATTCTGGCGACCGGGGCATGGTCGCAGGAAGTGCTACCCGTTCCCGTTTACCCCAAAAAAGGACAGATGCTGGCAGTCAGCGTCCCCCCCGGTTACGCCGATGGGTTGCCACTCCAACGAGTGTTATATGGACCTGACAGTTACATCGTGCCACGCCGAGATGGACGGATTGTAATTGGAGCCACCAGCGAGTCAGTGGGCTTCACTCCCCACAACACCATGGAGGGGATTCAAACCCTGGTGAATGGGGCGATTCACCTCTACCCGACGCTAAAGCACTTTCCCATTCAGGAATGCTGGTGGGGCTTTCGACCAGCGACTCCCGATGAGTTGCCAATCCTGGGAACCAGTCTATGTGATAATTTGACGCTGGCGATCGGGCACTACCGCAATGGTATTCTGTTAACTCCAGTGACGGCTCAACTCATTGCCGATCAGGTTTGGCAACAACGTACCGACCCCCTACTCGAGCATTTCTCCTGGAGCCGCTTTTATGGGCGATCGCCTCAATTCTCTGCCCAACCTCAGATAACTTCGACAGCGATCGCTCCTGCCGCTCACTCCACAACCCATTCTATTCAACTCCAACCCGCTTCTCCCCTTACTCCTGTGCAAACTCTCGAACCTCAAACTCAAACGCTTCAAGATACTCCCCTGGTGATTGCCGGACGATCCTTTTCTTCGCGGCTCATGACGGGTACGGGTAAATATCGCAATTTTGACCAGATGCGCCAAAGCATCACTGCCAGCGGTTGCCAGATTGTGACGGTGGCGGTGCGGCGGGTGCAGACCAACGCTCCCGGACACGAAGGGCTGGGCGAAGCTCTGGATTGGAACCAGTTATGGATGCTGCCCAATACCGCTGGATGCCAGACGGCTGAGGATGCCATTCGGGTAGCACGGTTAGGGCGCGAGATGGCGAAACTCCTGGGGCAGGAAGATAACAATTTCGTCAAGTTGGAAGTAATCCCCGATGCCAAATATTTGCTGCCCGACCCGATCGGTACACTGCAAGCGGCTGAGCAATTGGTGAAAGAGGGATTTGCCGTACTGCCCTACATCAACGCCGATCCACTCCTGGCAAAACGCCTGGAGGAAGTGGGTTGTGCAACAGTGATGCCCCTGGGTTCCCCGATTGGCTCCGGGCAGGGCATCAAAAACGCTGCTAATATCCAGATCATCATTGAGAATGCTACTGTTCCTGTGGTGGTAGATGCCGGGATCGGTACACCCAGTGAGGCAGCACAAGCTATGGAAATGGGAGCCGATGCGCTGCTGATCAATACGGCGATCGCCCAGGCTCAAAATCCTGCGATGATGGGTCGCGCAATGGGTATGGCAACTGAGGCAGGACGCATGGCATACCTGGCAGGACGCATTCCCGTAAAGGCGATCGCCAGTGCCAGTTCACCCCTCACCGGAACGATCGCGTAAGACAGGGGTGAATGGGGAGTCGGGAATGGGGAATGGGGAAGACAGAGGGCGATCGCTCCTGTATAGCTGTAGCCACATTCGATAGGTAGGATAGCCGCGAATTCATTCGCCAGGCTCTTAAACCAAACTGGCGTTAGATTAGTCCGCAATTCCAAGCGTTCTGACCAAAGCTATAAAACTGTTTTCCTCCAGCTTTCAAAAAGATCCCCGTTTTCTTAGTACAACTCGTCGTAAATAAGGGTGGGAATTTGGGGTGCAGGGGTGGAACCCCTGGCTGGGGGCGCAGCCCCCACAGCCCCCTGGTTTTATTTCCAAACCCTATCTATGAATAGCAGTACTTAGGAAACCGGGGATCTCAGCTCAGTTAAACCCTCAAGCCTAATTCCTACAACTCAAGCTCAGTTTCAACGATGGCTTGAGCCGTGTTTTGAATTGGCGCAGGTTGCTCTGCCACAGGAGGAGATTGCAACATCGGCGTATGAGTAATGGAGTTATTTGCCAGCGTAAACAGCGGGTTCGAGAGAATTCCCGCCAGAGAGGTCGCCACAAAGGAAATCACCAGACCCACCTGCAAGGGACGCATTCCTGGCAAATTCCATTGCACTTCAGGATAGTTTTTCACCGCTTCTGACATTTCCTCTGGCTCTTTGACCACCATCATCTTGACCACACGAATGTAGTAGTAGATGGAAATCACGCTGGTGATCAGACCGATGAGAACCAACCCGTAGGCACCAGACTGCCAACCTGCCCAGAAGAGGTAGAGCTTACCGAAGAAGCCAGCCAACGGTGGAATACCGCCCAATGACAACAGACAAATACTGAGTGCCAGTGTCAACAGAGGGTCTTTCTGATACAACCCGCTGTATTCACTAATTTCATCGGTTCCGGTTCGCAAGGTGAAGAGAATGACACAGGTAAAGCCACCCAGGTTCATAAACAGGTAAACCAGGAGATAGAACACCATGCTGGAGTAGCCTGCATCCGTACCAAGAATCAACCCGATCATCAGAAATCCTGCCTGCCCAATCGAGGAATAGGCAAGCAGACGCTTCATGCTGTTTTGCGCCAGAGCCACCACATTGCCCAGCACCATACTGAGGATCGCCAATGCCGTCAAAACAAAGTGCCACTGCTCCGAAACGATGGGGAAAGCGTTGACCAGGAGGCGGACTGCCAGAGCGAACCCTGCGGCTTTTGACCCAACGGAGAGAAACGCCACCACGGGAGTGGGAGAACCTTCATAAACATCGGGTGTCCACTGGTGAAAGGGCACTGCCGCAATTTTGAAGGCGATACCCGCAATCACGAAAACCAGAGCAATCACAATCCCCAGAGAAGGTTCCTGTCCCTCAACAAACAGGTTTTCTGTGATGTAGCTCAGGCGAGTTTCACCGCCCGACAACCCATACAGCAACGAAACACCGTACAAGAAGATGGCGGAACTGGCGGCTCCAATCAACAGATATTTCAGGGCTGCTTCGTTGGAGCGGGGGTCGCGCTTCATGTAGCCCGTCAGCAGGTAAGAAGAAATACTGAGGGTTTCCAGGGAAACGAAAATCATGACCAGTTCGTCTGCTCCAGAGAGGAACATTCCGCCCAGGGTTGCCGTAAGGAGAATAGTAATGAATTCAGCCAGGGAGGTGCCCGATTGCTCGACGTATCGCACCGACATCAGGATGGTGAAGACCGCCGAGGAGGCAATAATGCCCCGAAAGATGACACTGAAGGTATCGCTGTGGAAACCACCTAAGAAGGAGATGGGGTTAGCCACATCCCACTGGAAATAGAGGGCAACGATCGCCCCCAAAAGTCCGGCGATCGCCACATAGGGAGTCCATCGAGCAGACGATCGCCCAACGATTAAATCACCCACCAGAACGACCATCAGGGTTGCAATTACAATTCCCTCCGGTAAAATCGTTCCGGCATTTAACTGAGCTGCAAGGGTGTCAAAGTCCATAAGAATCTGGAAGCTTGAGCGGTCGGCAAAAATAAAGTGAGAGAACTCAGGGGCAGGTTCACTAAAACCCAGAATGGATTAATGGGATGAATTATCAAAAAGACATGATAATCACCATTAATCTCATCCCAATGTTGTAAGCACAAACGCTACAACAAATGCAAGATGGAACCGAGGAGCTTAGGAGCAAAGTCCTTTCGAGAGGGAAAAACCTTCCCAAAATGACGGTTTGAGCTTCCTAAACGCTATCTCAAAACTTGATAAATGTACCAACTCCGGGTGAAATTCAAGAAATTCGAGATCAGGCTGACAGTTCACATCTCCCAAGCGGGAAAGCTGCACTAAGTGCAATCATACCGCGCCATGCTTCTAGCTCTGTTGCAAATCAATGAATTCCATCTTTGTTTCTGCCGATATGGTCTATAAGTAGAGATCTATAGACACCACAAACTCACACCAGGGCAAGGAAAACTTCCTGGTGAATTGTTTAAGTTTAATTAGGATTACTTAGGATTGCTATATTCCATGAGGTTACACTGTTGCATCGAATCGATTCCCTCGCTAGGTTGGAATTTGAGAGTCTAGAATCATTTGTCAAGTGCTGATCTCACTTTGCTCTCTTGCCTGAATTGCGTAACCAACGTTTCCTTAAAGCGTGACCGAAGCCCATGTCAACTCTCGTCATCGTTGAATCTCCGACTAAAGCCAAAACAATCCGTAACTATTTGCCCAGGGGCTACCGAGTAGAAGCGTCTATGGGTCATGTGCGTGATTTGCCGCAGTCTGCCAGTGACATTCCGGCAAACTACAAAGGTGAGGATTGGGCAAAGATCGGGGTCAATGTCGATGCCAACTTTGAACCACTTTATATTATTCCTCAAGATAAAAAGAAAGTGGTCAAATCGCTGAAAGATGCGCTCAAAGAAGCCAATGAGCTAGTCCTGGCGACTGACGAAGACCGTGAGGGTGAAAGCATTAGCTGGCACTTGCTTCAGGTATTGCAACCGAAAGTGCCCGTCAAACGCATGGTGTTTCACGAAATCACCGAAGAAGCCATTCAGGAAGCCTTGAGGAATTGCCGGACGGTAGATGAGCAACTGGTTCACGCTCAGGAAACTCGCCGCATCCTCGATCGCCTCGTGGGTTACACCCTTTCTCCGCTGCTCTGGAAGAAGATTGCCTGGGGGCTCTCTGCTGGGCGGGTGCAGTCAGTAGCCGTCCGACTGATTGTTAAACGAGAGCGCGAACGCCGTGCCTTCCGGAAAGGTACCTACTGGGATCTCAAGGCAATGTTGAGCCACGACAACACTCCCTTTGAGTCTCGTCTGGTGACCCTCGGAGGAACTCGCATTGCCACAGGCAGCGACTTTGATGAATCCACCGGGCAAATTATGGCAGGACGGCAAGTTCTCCTGCTCAACGAAGAAGAAGCCAGGGCATTGCAAGATCGTCTGGCAGACAGCACCTGGACAGTGACGAATTTGGAGGAACGCCCCTCCACTCGCAAACCCTCACCTCCCTTCACCACCTCAACCCTGCAACAGGAAGCCAACCGCAAACTGCGTCTATCGGCGCGGGAGACGATGCGAACCGCGCAAAGCCTCTATGAGCAGGGCTACATCACCTACATGCGAACAGACTCGGTGCATCTGTCGCAACAGGCGATCGCCGCTGCCCGGAGTTGTGTTGAGGCAATGTACGGCACTGCCTACCTCAGCCCTCAACCGCGCCAATATGCCACCAAGAGCAAAGGTGCCCAAGAGGCACACGAGGCGATTCGTCCCGCCGGAAGCACCTTCCGCACGCCGCAGCAAACAGGCTTGAGCGGTCGGGAATTGCAACTTTATGACCTGATCTGGAAGCGTACCGTTGCCACCCAAATGGCAGAAGCACGGCAAACCCACGTTACCGTTCAGCTTCAGGTCGAAGATGCTGGGTTCCGCGCCACCGGAAAGCGCATCGACTTTCCCGGTTTCTTCCGCGCCTACGTCGAGGGGTCAGACGATCCCAATGCGGCGATTGAGAGTCAAGAAGTGATTCTGCCAACCCTAACCGTTGGGGATCACCCCGAATGCCAGGACTTGGAGGCGATCGCCCACGAAACTCAACCCCCAGCTCGCTACACGGAAGCGTCTCTGGTCAAAACCCTGGAGAGCGAAGGGATCGGACGACCCAGCACCTACGCCAGCATCATCGGTACGATCATCGATCGCGGCTATGTCCAGATGATCAGTAACAGTTTGGTGCCCACATTCACAGCGTTTGCAGTGACTCGGTTGTTGGAAAACCACTTTCCCGATCTGGTAGACACTAGCTTTACCGCTCGCATGGAGCAAACCCTGGACGAAATTTCGACGGGTGAGGCGGAGTGGCTCCCTTATCTGAAGCAGTTTTATCTAGGTAGCTCTGGTCTCGAAACTCAGGTTAAACAGCGTGAAAGCCAGATTGATCCTACTGAGGCACGGGCGATCGACCTGGAGGGGTTAGACGCCAAAGTGCGGATTGGTCGCTATGGAGCCTACATCGAAGTTGACAATGGTGAGGAGTTGGTCAAAGCCAACATTCCGCAAAACCTCACCCCATCTGACCTCGACCCTGAACAGGTCGAAGTTTTATTGCGGCAGAAGATCGAGGGACCCGACAAAATTGGCTTTCACCCTGAGACTGGTGAGCCGATCTATCAACGCATTGGTCCCTACGGTCCCTATGTGCAGTTAGGAGATGAGACAACCGAGAATCCCAAGCCGAAACGTGCCTCTCTTCCTAAAGGGATGAATCCACAGGAGCTCACCTTAGAACAGGCGGTCAACCTGCTCTCACTCCCCCGAACGTTGGGATTGCACCCCGATACCGGGCGCAAGGTGCAGGCAAACCTGGGGCAATACGGTCCCTACATTGTTCATGACCTGGGCAAGGACGAGGATGGCAAAGTCAAAAAAGACTATCGATCGCTCAAGGGCGATGATGATGTCTTCACCATTACCTTCGAGCGGGCATTGGAGCTTCTGGCAGAGCCAAAACTGGGACGGGGTCGGGGCAAAACAGCCACTCCGTTGCGCGAGTTGGGTGCTCACCCAGAGGATGGTGAACCCGTCAACATCTACAACGGTCCCTATGGTCCCTACATCAAACATGGCAAAATCAATGCCTCACTCCCTGAAGGAGCCAAAGTAGAGGATATCTCGATGGAGGCAGCCGTCAAAGCATTAGCAGAAAAAGCAGGCACCAAAGGGAAGGGTAGTAAAGCGCGATCGAGTCGTGCTAGCCAGTCTGAGGCGGCAGGTAAGACCAAAGCGGCGGCAAAACCAAAAGCGACAGGTACGGCTAAAAAGACAGCGGCTAAGAAAACCACTGCCAAAAAGACCACAACTACCAAAACGACTAAAACCACAAAATCGACTCGTTCAGGGACGAGCCGAAAATCGGCAAAGTCGTCTGAGTAACAGGATGGGGAGTGGGGAATAGGAAGAAAGGGGGTTGATTCCAACCCTGTTTATCGACGCCTGGAGGAGGTTTAAGCCTCTTTTGCAAAACTGGTTTCTTAGGAGTCCTCTCAGCTCCTTAAATCCTTTAATTCTGGGGGACTTTGAGTTCTCCCAAACATCTTGTCACTACCAAAAGCACGCGAACTGGGTACAGATGCGAAGCGCGCCTTTGGGTTAACTCAAACACCTTCTGCTAGGGGGTTTGGGGGAGGTAGTGGCGTCCCCCAATGGGGGGTTGGGGGAGACTCCCCCAACGCCTGGTTTCAAGCGATTGAAACAACCAAACCTCTGATTTAGGGAGAAGCAGAGATCTCTATACTCAGTAGCCTTTCTAAGGAGGTTTGGGGAGGGTTGAAGGGTTTTAGAACACTGCCTAGCGATCGCCAAAATGCTGTTTACAGGTCGCTAAGATAGTGTGGTCGTTGTCACTTACACTTTCCAGTGAGTGATACCCCGGAATCGTGGTAGTAGCAACGGCTGAACCTTGAGAGTTTGCTAGGGAGGCGTTGTGTTGCACGGCAACGGTATAGGGGTAACTCTCCTGGTCATAGCTGGCTGCCATGGTCAGTTGCATCTGATTGGGGCGTAACTCTCCCTGGAAGCAGTCAAACGACGAAGAGGGCATATAAAACGCGCCCACAATGCGATCGCGATTGACCTCAAAAACCACATACGTAGAACCAATCTGCTCAGCTTCAGGCGATTGTCCATACAGATAAACACCATCAGGCATAACCGCTTGAGTTGTTGCCTCAACAGAGGACTCAGCAGATGGATGAGATAGATGATCAGGAACCTCTGCACCCTGCGCCGTGAATCGGGGCACTCCATCAACGGATACCACTAAGGCAATGGTAAAGAGCAAACCAGTTATAGGTTTTTCTAAGCGTTGCCATAGAGTACGTCTACGAGGAGATGCACAGGGGGTAGATGAGTGACGCGATTGATTGGACATAGCTGTAGTTAAGGGGCATCTGATGTCAATCAATATCTCGTGTTTCAGGATAAAGCCTCGTGATTGAAACCCTCTTTGTCTGGTGATCTTTTCACTCTGATTGAGTGATTGAGCACAATATGCAGGAATGATTTAAATCACAATTAGCTGTAATGAGCTAACGCACACCAATGATGGTACTTACCTCACGTTTGAGATTAAGACTTTGGCAGCTTAGATCGCTGCTATCAGAGAAACAATCAATCTCTGTCAGTTCAGCCCACAGCAAGGTGATTCCATATACACAAAGAAAAGTGAATTGGAGTTTAATCCCTTAAATCCCCCAACCCTGAGGGGCTTCAAACCAGTTTCCCCCCAATTTGGGGGGCTAGGGGGGCGAAGCAAAAATTCTTCACCTGTATGAAACCACCCTGCTGTCAGTTCAGCCCACAGGGGATCATCGGTAGTTTGTGAATCCACTCGCCGGGCTTCCTGACCAAACTGACGTTATTTATTAGGGATTGCCCTAGTATGGAAATCATTTAGTCATCGATCGTTTAATATTGCTAACTTAAGAGATGTTTCTAAATGTAAAGTTTAAGCCTCTATATTCAGGAACATTCTTCCATGAGCTATCATTCATCATTCAATATTCAATACAGTATTCATAACAGTCATAAAAGGCATTCAGGGGAGCGAAGAGGCTTTATGGCGGAACAAGATCGGGAACGCTGTTTGAAAAGCCTGACATGGGCGATCGAACAGTTAGAGGGTAAAGCCGACCCAAAGCAACTAGAGAAAATTGCCAATCTGATCATTCAAACCATGACCGGACCCTGGCGATTTTTTCATACCCCAGAGCATATTTTTGAAGTCGGGGGAGACGAAAATGCCGTTGAGGTATTGGCGGCTTTGTTTCACGATCTGGTTTATGTCCAAGTCGATCAGGGTGTTAGCGTCAATATCAGTTGCTATATTTCCGCCTTTGTTAAAGAAGAGTCCCATCAATTAATCATTCGTGAGCAAGCCGAACTGCGTCCCGATCGCATGTTTGAGTTGATCATGGCGATCTTTGGTTTCTCACCCGCTCAAGCCCTCTCACCTATGGCAGGGCAGAATGAGTTTTTGAGTGCAGTCATTGCAGCAAAGGCGTTGGAGCACATGTTACCCACCTCAGCGATCGCCGAGGTCGCTGCTTGCATCGAGGCAACCATTCCCTTTCGACCCAAATCGGAGGATGGAGTTAGCGCGTGCGATCGCCTCTACGAACGTCTCCGCACCACTAACTCAACCTTTGAACTGGGTTGGAGCGATGACAAGGTGATTGAAGTCATCAAACGGGCAGTGCGAGTCGCCAATCGCGATGTAGAAAACTTCGCCTCCCCCAGTTCAGCCCACTTTCTAGACAACACCTGGAACCTTCTACCCGAAACCAACCATCATCTGGCAACCCCTAACTCTTATACCGTTCACGGCTATCGCACCTCCCTACAAAAGATGGAAGGCTTTATGAACTTCCTCAAACCTGAAATCGTATTTCAACAATTTGGCGAGGAACCTGCTTCAGAAACCTACCAACGATTGATCGACAATACGCGCAGAAATTTGGAAGCGGCAAAGCTCTATCTAGGTGCAAAACTGGTGTCGATCGCCATCATTGAGGCTCTGTCGTTTCGCATCGGACGAGACATCCCCATCTCAACCATGATGGGTGAGTTACCGTCTCCCGAATACTCCACTCCCCAGTTAGAGCACTTCATTCCAGAAGTCACTCAGCATCATTCACTCAACACTGATCTAGAGCGGGAAGTCTTGGAACTTCTTGAAAAAGGGCGCAGTTCTGACTCTTCCTATGATGTGAAAAACTCCCCCATTGCCACCTATGTTGTCAAGCTAGTCGGCTTCAGTGAAGTCAGACAATTAATTGAGCATGCCAAGGACTTCTTCAAGGGCAACATTACAGCGGAAGACTTTCTTGCCCTTTGTAACCCTGACGTGGTGAAAGCCGTCACTCATGGAGTAATTCAACTCTTTAGAAGTCGTGAAGTTGCGCTCTCTGAGCCTAATCGAGTGTTGGTTTAGAGGGAAAGGATGAAGGGTAAAAAAGAAGAAGGAAAACCGAAAAAAGAATTCAGGAGAGAGCTAAGGGGATCAAGGATCTAGAAATAGGGGCTAGATCTCTGATTTCTCGTCGAGCATCCTTAAAAGTGTCTAAGTTTTCCATCCCAGAAATTGGGGATTTGGGAAGTCATACGTGGGTTCATTCCCCTACTCTTCTACTCCCCTACTCCCTACTTCCCCAGCAACGATCAGACTCACAAATTGGATAGGTCGGTTGATAGGTGCTACCACGCTTCCCAAAGATGGCATAACGGTTATCTCGAATGAATTCATAGAGGCGATCGCCCCCCATCTTTAACCCCGGCACCGCCCGATAAGCTGCTACAGCCAGATCTGCCGCTGGAAACAACCGTCCAATCTCTTCCGCAGCCGCGCTTCCCTGCCAGCGTTGCTCTGGCACATCTGCATTAATCAAGATCATTCCCTGCTCACAGGCTTCAGGTGTGATCCCCAGGCGATCGAGCATTGCTTCATCTTGCATTGGAGTGTACTGAAACCGCTCTCCTCGATCCAGTGTTTCTAACAACCGAACCAGATTGACACACAAATTACAATTGCCATCGTAGACAACGTGATACATAAGTAAAGAATTAGTAAGTTATATGAGAACGTCTTATCCTGTCAGGACACACGCCGATTTCTCCAACTCCTTAATTTTAAGGGATCTTCCATAGAGTGTTTGCCACACTGGGTGAACCAGAGAAACTTAATTCAACCGTTACAATGCGCCTCCTTTTTTACCTTTGTTAATATCTGGCAAACTATTTTTCAGACGAGTTAGCATTCTTGATGAAACGCTTCATCCGCCAGATCAGGTAAAAAATTTCCAATTAGGCCGACAAATTGTCCGCTCACTAGACGCACTCGATTGAACACATGCCATTGATGCGTTGCACTTTCAAAAACAATCTTTTTTCGCCGCAAACGCTATAGAAACAATAGCGTTTTCTTAACCTAGGCTTTACTCTCAGGGTGTATTGTTCAACAGGAAACCTTGTGAAATAACCCTCAGAAACTAAGCGAATCAAAGGATTTTTATGTTGTTCAAGAGTCGTCCAATGCGCCTAGCTTCAACTTTGTCATTAGTTGTTCTCCTAGGAAGTTTAGCCGCCTGTGCCAGCGGTGGAGATCAAACTGCTACAACTGAATCACCTGCTGCTACCGACACCGCTGCGTCACCCGCCTCTGACCTCAGCGGCGACATCCTGGTAGACGGCTCCAGCACCGTCTTCCCCATTGGTGAAGCAATGGCAGAAGAATTTATGGCTGCCAACCCCAACGTCCGTGTAACAGTAGGAACCTCCGGTACGGGCGGTGGTTTTGAGAAGTTCTGCAACGGTGAAACCGTTGTCTCCAATGCTTCCCGTCAGATTAAAGACGAAGAAATTGCACTCTGCCAGGAAAAAGGGGTCGAGTTCATCGAGCTGCCTGTGGCATATGACGCTTTAACCGTTGTCGTCAATCCTCAAAACGATTGGGCAACCTGCTTGACCACCGATGAATTGAAGACGGTGTGGGAACCTGGTGCTCAAGGCACTGTTACAAACTGGAATCAAGTTCGGGCTGATTTCCCCGATGCTCCCCTTGATCTCTTTGGACCTGGAACTGACTCCGGTACCTTTGACTACTTCACTGATGAAATTAACGGTGAAGAAGGTGCTAGCCGGGGTGACTTCACCGCTAGTGAAGACGACAACGTCCTGGTCCAGGGTGTTGAAGGTGACGTAAACGCATTAGGCTACTTTGGCTATGCCTACTATGCAGAAAACCAGGATCGCTTGAAGGCAGTCGAGATTGACTCTGGCAGTGGTTGTGTTGCTCCCAGCCCCGAAACCGTTGTAGACGGCACCTATACTCCGTTGTCCCGTCCGCTGTTTATCTATGTCAGCAAGCAAGCGGCTGATGAGCGTCCTGAAGTGAAGGCATTTATTGACTTCATGCTTGACCCTGCCAACAAAGGTTTCGTCGAAGAAACCGGATACGTACCGATGGCAGACGACATCTATACTCAAGTGAAGGAACGCTTTGAGAAGGGTGAAACTGGTAAAACTGAAAGCTAGTTTCCTTTGAAAGATTATCGAGCCAGTTGTTCGATCATCTGGCTCGATGCTCTAGCAACTGTTAACCCAGTTGATCCAAGGGGGGTGGGAGACTTCCTTTCCAATGCAACCCCTCCTAACGAACCATTCAGTTGCTGGATTCCATTTTTTTAGAAGTTAAGACACACTGATTGGGTCAGAGCGTTCAGATCCTCAGGATTTTTTGACAAACCTCTTTTTATCCGTTAAAGCGACCCAAATCACGCTTCAACTTCTATTAGAATGTAACGGTGTATACATAAAAACGTCAGGATAGCTCTAAATGCGTCCACGACACTACACATATTTAGGCTTGTTGATATGACTGACGGTCTTCTTCCCTCGTCGCAACAGTCGTCTGAACTATGGCAACCCAACCGATCGGCGAGTGAGTGGTCACAGCGGATCGTCAAAGTTATTTTTGGGACTTTTGCTTTTTTGTCAATCGGTACCACGGTTGGCATCGTTCTGACACTGGTTTACGAGACGTATGAGTTTTTCAAGTTAGTTCCCATCTGGCGGTTTTTGACTGACCTCCAATGGACTCCGCTCTTCACCGACTCCCAGTATGGAATTCTGGTTCTAATCAGTGCTACCTTCCTGACCTCTTTCATCGCTCTGGTCATCGCCATTCCTCTAGGTATTCTAGCGGCAGTCTGCCTAAGTGAATATGCTCCTAGAGGCATAAGAAAGTGGTTAAAGCCAGCACTCGAAATTTTGGCAGGGGTGCCAACGGTCGTGTTTGGCTATTTTGCTCTACTATTTGTGACTCCGATTCTGCAAACCTTTATCCCTGGTATGGGAGCCTTTAACGGGCTGAGTGCCGGGTTGGTGTTGGGAATCGCAATTTTGCCGACGATCGCCTCTTTAAGTGAAGACGCGATTTACGCGGTTCCCCAAAGTTTACGCCAGGGTTCCTATGCGTTGGGAGCCACCAAGCGGGAGACTATTACGAACGTTGTGTTACCTGCCGCTTTGTCAGGCATCGTCGCCTCGTTCATTCTGGGTGTAGCGCGTGCTGTAGGGGAAACGATGATCGTAACTCTGGCAGCGGGTCAAAACCCGAGGCTAACCCTCGACCCACGGGTGTCCATTCAAACCATGACCTCCTTCATCGTGCAGGTGACTAAGGGAGATGCCCCAGTCGGTTCGATTGAGTTTTTGACCATCTTTGCCGTAGGGATGACCCTTTTCCTGATCACCCTGGCATTAAACATCTTTAGTTTCTGGTTTGTTCGCCGTTTCCGGGAGAAGTACGAATGACAACCGTTAATCCCAGTCCACTATCTGACTCCTCTGATCAACGGTTCAGCCCCAACCTGACGGGTCGATACAAGGTAGATCAGATTTTCAAAATTGCCAGTTGGGTCGCTACGTTTATTGGGCTCATCGTGTTGGCAATTCTCGTCCTTGATGTTCTTGCCGATGGTATTTCCAGCGTGAGTTGGGATTTTATCTCCCGATTTCCATCTCGTCGAGCTGAAAACGCAGGTATTCTCTCCCCGTTGGCGGGTACAATCTGGCTTCTCCTGATCACGGCATTCTTCGCATTTCCTATTGGTGTGGGGACGGGGATTTATCTAGAGGAGTTTGCAAACGACTCATTGTTTGCTCGCATCATTGAGATCAATATTGGTAACCTGGCGGCAGTTCCCTCCATCATTTATGGTTTATTGGGACTGACAGTGTTTGTCCGACTTCTGGAGCCCCTAACAGGTGGACGCAGTGTTTTAGCAGGGGGGATGACCCTCGCATTGCTGGTGTTACCTACTATCATCGTGGCAACTCGTGAAGCGTTGCGAGCGATTCCTGACAGTTTGCGCTTAGCAGGTATGGCACTTGGCTCAACTCGCTGGCAAGTTGTGAGAGAGCACGTTCTGCCTCAGGCATTTCCAGGAATTTTAACAGGTACGATTTTGGCATTGTCACGGGCGATCGGGGAAACAGCTCCTCTCATCGTGGTTGGGGCTCAAACCTTCGTTGCCTTTACGCCTGAGCTATCATTAGAGGGTTTCCATTCGTCCTTTAGTGCGTTGCCAATTCAGATTTTTAACTGGGTATCTCGCCCTCAAGAAGAATTTCATTCGATCGCAGCAGGCGCAATTATTGTGCTGCTGATTGTGCTGCTGATCATGAACTCTGGTGCCATTTATTTGCGAAATAAGTTCCAATCTACTCGCGCTTAAGCGTGACTGGACGGGTGTCGTGACGCGATCGCGACACCTCGGTCTATGCTCCACTATTTCTTACTTATTTGACCTAAAGGGACAATCCCATGCAAGCCAACACTTCCGCGCCCGCAACGACAGGGGTCGCCTTTCACGTTTCAGGTGCGAACTACTTTTACGGTTCTAACCTGGCAGTTCGGGATGTGACGATGGACATTCCTGAAAAGAAAATTACTGCTTTTATTGGACCTTCTGGTTGCGGTAAGAGTACTGTTCTCCGTTGCTTCAACCGTCTCAATGACCTGATTCCCGGTGCTCGTGTTGAAGGCACGATCACCTATCACGGTGTAAATCTGTACGACAAACGAGTTGACCCGACTGAGTTGCGTCGCCGCATCGGGATGGTGTTTCAAAAGCCCAACCCTTTCCCTAAGTCCATCTATGAAAACATCGCATTTGGTGCCCGGATTAACGGCTACAAAGGCGACATGGACGAGTTAGTCGAGCGATCGCTGCGGGGTTCGGCTCTGTGGGATGAAGTTAAAGACAAACTCAAAGAGAGCGGTTTGTCAATCTCTGGAGGTCAACAACAGCGGTTGTGCATTGCTAGAGCGATCGCCATTGAGCCTGAAGTGCTGTTGATGGACGAACCCTGTTCTGCTCTTGACCCCATCTCAACCCTGCGAATTGAAGACTTGATGCATGAGTTGAAGCAGCGATTCACCATCGTGATCGTGACTCACAACATGCAACAAGCTTCTCGCGTGTCAGACATGACTGCTTTTTACAACGCTGAAGCCACTGAGAAAGGCGGAAAGATGGGTTATCTGGTGGAGTACGCACCAACTCAAGTCATCTTCAACAACCCTTCTCAAGTTGCCACTCAGGACTATGTCAGCGGACGTTTCGGTTAATTGAATGGGTTGATCAGAAGTCGGAGTTTTCTCAAAACCCCGACTTCTTGCGTTTGAGGTCATTTCTCGTCCGCTTCCTCTAGATTCTGCATCTCTTCAGATCGCTGCATCAACGATTGCACCCGCTCCTGAATGGCTAAATGCCGCTCTACCCCCTCATAAGCGTAGCGGTTGTAGCCGTTTTGCTCGATTTGCAGTTCCATTGCGCGGACGCGATCGCCCGTGTCAGGGTGAGTCGAGAGCCATTCAAATGGTGGGGAGCCTTCTTCCTGCTCTTCCAACGTCACCATCAAGTTGCGGAGTCCATCAGCAGCAAAGCCAGCACTGGCTAACATTCGAGTGCCCAAGGCATCCGCCTGACGTTCCATATCGCGGCTATAGCTGAGCACAGCTAAGTCAGTCACGATGCCACCGTAGGGCACAATATCGAGCAAATTGGCCGTTGCGCTGCCTTGCGTCATGAGTTGAAATCCGTGGGACAGAACGGCATGAGCCAACTCATGAGAGATCAATCCGGCAAGCTCTGCCTCCGAATTTGCCTCCAGAATGGCTCCCGCATTGATAAAAATCTTGCCTCCCGGCAAGGCAAAGGCATTCAACTCGTCATCCTGTACCACATAAAAGCGGTACTCAAAGTCATTGCGACCAGAAACCCTTGCCAGTCGTTGCCCCAATTCGTTGACATAGGTTACGACTTCTTCATCTTCGACCATCTCAAGTCGTTGAGAAATACGCTCTGCGGCTCCTTCTCCGACTGCTGACTCGCCCCGCAGGAGCACAACACTGGTTTGAATGGCAGACAGGGGACCCAAAAATCCTCCTGTGAGAGCATAGCTGAGAGCACCCGTGAGCACGTTGGCGATCGCATTACCCGTAATACGACGACGCATCCGCGATTGAAATGCTTGTAAATTCTCATCGGCTAACTGGGTGAATTCAGGCGCATCCGGTGCATCAGCATTCAACAAAGCATACTGGCGAGCCGCGATCGAGGCTTCTAAGTGCTGCTCCTGCTCTGCCAGAGCAGCGACTCTAGCTCGAATCAACGCTGGTTCATTCGGGTAGAGTGTGGCTGCCCGCTCCAAAACCCGCAACGCCTCGTCGGGCTGTTCCTGCTCGACCAGCACTTCCGCATAGAGGATATTGCCGGGAATGAATTGGGGATATTGCTCCGTCAACAACTCCAACGGCACCATTACACGAGTCACCAGATTTGTACCGCGTCCAGCTTCTGCCTCCCGCCAATAAACCCGTGCGGCGGGAGAAAGTTGCTCAGGATCATAGATTGGGTCGGGGCGATCGCTCACCGAGACGGATTGAAAGGGGTTCTTTGCCTTGCGATAAAGAAATTCTGCGTCTTCGCGTCGCCCCTGAAGCCACAAGCGATCGCCTTCAATCAAAAGTTGCTGTCGCTGGTTAGGGTCTAGATCCGTTGGGCGATCGGTTAACGGTGCATCATCTGGGCTAGCTTCATCGGGCTTAGCTGTGGGTTCAGCCGTGGGTTCAGTTGTGGGAGCCGTCGTCTCTGGAACGTCGCCTGTCGGTGCAGATGCGTCATCCGAGATAGGAGCTTGATCGGACGGGGCATCGGCTTTTAAGTCAGACGGTGACACTTCAACAGTTGAGGGATCTAGAGTCGTCGCTTCGGGAACCTGAACGGTGGCAATCGCTTCAATCTCAGGAAGAGCAATAATCCCAGAGGGGGAACTATTTCCCAGGCTCTCAACGGTAAGATCAAGCGTCGTGATTTGCGCTTCTCCAGCAACTTCTGAAGCTGAAATTGCCGAAATTCCCTCGACTGACTCTGTTTCTGAAGTCGTAACAGGCGTATCTTGAACCGTCGTTTCAACCACTTCAGCCAGAGCAGGCGATGCAAACAGCAATACACTGAGGGGCATGACTGACAACAGGGTACGAACCCACACAAACCGACCTAAACTATTCCCTGAACCATTCATAGAGCGATCGCCTCACACTAAAGGAAACCCAGCGTAGAGAATCAACACAGATCTTAGGTCAGGAGTCCTACTCTTGCCATTTTGTTCCCCTTCAGAACAATAAGTTTGTTACAAAACCGCTATCTCGAAATTTGTAGAACAGGTTAGAACTAGAGTTAGGTGTAGGCATGAGTATTCCAACTATGACCAACGTTGGCACAAGTTACCTCTTATGGTTGCTCTGGTTGTTTGGCGGGGCGGGGTTTCATCGCTTTTATAACCGCAAATTTTTTACAGGTTTCTTGTGGTTGTTCACATGGGGCTTATTTGGAGTCGGGCAGATTATTGACCTGGCGTTGATTCCTCACATGGTTGAAGAAAATAACCTGAAAGCGAGAGTGCGTCTGGGTCTTAGCCCTACTGGTCTGCCACTCAATCAAGCTACGATCGAAGTGGTTGTGCGCGATCGCTCCTTAACTCCCATGACTGAAGTTGCGACTGAAGCGCAAGTCGTTCTCCCTGCAAAACCAACACAAGAAGAGTTGATGTTAAAGCTGCTCAAAGCCGCTCAAGCCAGAGGAGGAAGGATTTCTGTGACTCAGGGCGTGTTAGACACAGAATCTGGATTTGCAGAGGTCGAAGCCACGCTACAAGCCATGGTCAAAACGGGATACGTCACGGTGTGCAACGATCCCGCTACGGGCATTGTGGTGTACGATTTTGTCGAACTGTAGCGATCGCTAACCTCCAAAGACACCAGGAAAGGCTAATTTAAGACCAGCTGTCACTAATAAATTAACTAGACCCACTGGAAGCAGAAACTTCCAACCCAGGTCAAGAAGTTGGTCAATGCGAACACGAGGCACTGTCCAGCGCATCAAAACTGCGATAAAGATCATCACATAAGCTTTGAAAAGGGTCATGGTAATTCCCAAGCTACCTGCGATTAGCTGCACCCAGGGAGCACTCTCACTGACATTGAGCCAATCTGCCAATAAACCAAGGGGAATGGGTGACTCCCACCCACCTAAGTAGAGCACCGCCACGAGGAGAGAGGACAGCACTAAGTTGGCATAGGACGTACCGTAAAACAGCATGAAGCGTACAGCGGAATACTCAGTTTGATGTCCGGCGACTAACTCCTCCTCTGCTTCAGGGAGGTCAAAGGGCAACCGTTCCGCTTCTGCCAGGGCTGCAATCCAAAAGATGATGAAGCCCACGGGCTGCCGCCAGACATTCCAACCCAAGATGCCGTATCCCGACTGTTGATTGACGATATCGATCGTGCTCAGGGAGTTGGACATCATGACGATCGCCAAGACTGCCAATGCCAACGGAATTTCATAGCTGATTGATTGGGCTGCGGCACGTAATCCACCCAGCAAGGAATATTTGTTATTCGAGGAATATCCCGCCATCAATAACCCAATCGGCGCGATGCTCGACAGAGCAATCCACAGGAATATCCCAACCCCAATGTCGGTAATGACGATGTTTTGTCCAAATGGCACAATCAAAAACGACAAAAAGACGGGCACAAATACCAGGATCGGTGCCAGTGAAAATAGCCAGGGATCGGAGTTGTAGGGAATAATACTCTCTTTGACCAGCAGCTTGAACACATCCGCAAACGGAATCAGAACTCCCAACGGGCTGACAAATTCTGGACCAATGCGCTGTTGTGCTGCCGCCGAAATTTTCCGTTCTAACCAGGTTGTGATTAATGCTAAAAACGTTGCTGCTGCAATCACCAGCACCATCGGTAGCGGCATCCATACCACTTTTGCGGCTCCGGTTGGTGCGCCCAACTGTTCAAGAAGGTTCACGAAACTACCTTGCAAATCAATTCCAGAATTCATCATATGAATCGTCCGTTGTGGTAGTGAATGGTTGATAGGGATGGGGGTCGTGGTTAGTGGTCAGTGGTCAATAATTATTGGTCAATAGTCAATAGTTAATGGTCGGTGGTCGGTGATTGGTGGTTGGTGGTTAGTAGTTGATGGTTAATGGTCGTTTACACCATTACACTTCGGCTCCTTCCTTCTACTTTTTTTCTGTTTCCTCAGGACTTACGCAATTAGATCCCTCAAACTCCCTTAGAAAGAGGGCTTCCGGAATTCCCCCCTTTTCGAGCTACCGTGTACACACAGGTCTTCATAGCCCCCTTAAATCCCAAATTCTGGAAGACTTTGAGCCTTTGTCAAGGGTCTTGACTCAATCAGAAGCACCCGTACTTGGAACCGATGCGAAGCGCGCCTTTGGGTGAACCGAAACACCTTCTGCTAGGGGGGTTGGGGAAGGCAGTGGCGTCCCCAAATGGGGTTTGGGGGAGACTCCCCCAATGCCTGGTTCTCACACACTTGAAACAAGCATGCATCGAATTTGGCAGGAAGCGGAGATCGGTATACACGGTAGCTTTTCAAGGGAGGCTAAGGGGGGATCAGTAAGGTTTAGGCTTTGAGTGCGTAAGTCCTATTCCTTCTTCTCTTTGCCTTTTTCCTTTTTCCCTTTTCTTTTTTCCCTTCTTATCCTTCATCCTTCATCCCCTTCTTTGCCTCCCCCAATGCGATCGCCCAGTTGGGTTACCCGGCTAGATGAAGTTGGATGAAGAGAGCTGTTTTACGCTAGTGCTACTGAAATCTTCACGAAGGCACACACGATGACAATGCAGATCCAACGCTATGCCCCTGCGGCTCTTGATCACAGAGCAACCTTTATCGAACGTCACACGTTGTTGCATCACAGAATCACCATTCGCCCAGTCGCGATCGCAGATGTGCCCGCAATGCAGGATGTCATTCGGCGATCGTTTCTCGTGGGATATGGACGATTTGTGCCCTGGAAGGCGGTTCAACACTGGGTCGCAACCGACATGGGCGGGCAGATGGTCGCTCAAGAATGGGAGTCGTTTACCGTAGCGGAGGTGGCAGGTCACATTGTCGGTCTGGTGCAACTCAAAGAAAATTTTGTGCATGAGCTGTGGGTTGACCCAAGCTACCAGCGACACGGTGTTGGCAAGGCACTGTTAGAACATGCGGAAATGGTGTCATTGCAAGCAGGCTATCTTGCTACTAAAGCCTCTGTCTTTGCAGAAAACCTGAATGCGCTGAAATTTTATCTCTCCCAAAACTGGGAGCCTGTCGGCGTACCAGAGCCTTTGGAGCTAGTACCGGGTGTGGTGCTGCATGTGCAAAAGTTGGTCAAGTTTTAAGAGAAGGGTACGAGATACCTGCAATTTACGCGACTAGTAAGGATAAAAACCGGGAGGTCTGAGCAGGGCACGTTGGGACTCTGTCAGTTGAGGGTAATCGTCTGGATTGTAGTAAATCCGATACCAGGCAGATGGATAGGGCGAGTATTTGTAGAATAGGGTGCGGCGATCGCTCTGTCCTGTCCAGGGTAGGGTGCCATGAGTCAGTGCCTCGGTAAAAATGATTGCACTGCCGGCTTTAACGGGTAAG
The DNA here is from genome assembly GCF_014697545.1 of Oscillatoria sp. FACHB-1407. Taxonomy (GTDB): domain Bacteria; phylum Cyanobacteriota; class Cyanobacteriia; order Elainellales; family Elainellaceae; genus FACHB-1407. Next base: position 173,524 of record NZ_JACJSA010000015.1, read on the forward strand.
GCTTGCAAACAGGGGTGGGGTAAGTCCAGATAAGCCAGTTCTTTAGGTAAGGAAAGATTACTTTTGTGGCTACCGGGGATATAACCAAATCCACCTTCTCCCGGCAACACGTCCGTCAAGTTATAGGCGATCGCAGTTAGCCCGTTGTACATACGCCCACTTTGATAGTGGTAATACTGACAGGGATCAAAGGGAGTGCCACCTCCATGAATGACTGAATCGGTATCCCGACACCCCGGACGCAAAATGTGAGCATATTCGTGATCCAGACGAAACTTGTCACCCAACAACTCCAATAAGTAGGGAGTCACTCGCGGATTGTCAATCAGGTGCAGAAACGGTTCTCCAAAGGGTAAGAGGTGATTAAACCGAATGAACAGTTGCTCTGGTGAAGCGTTGAATTGATTAACTTGATGGGCGATCGCCTCATTCAACGCACTGACTTGTTCTAGAGTCAATGCATCTTCAACAACAATAAAGCCCCAGAGATCAAATAAATAACGCTCAATTTCGGTCATATTTTTTGCAATTTCAACCCGAAAAATCTCGATTATAGCCGTAGCCACATTTGATGGGGCAGAGGCGAGTCAGGAAACCTTCCCAGCATCGGGTTTGAGCCATTGCCTTAAGCTTTCTGACCAAAGCTATAAACTACAGCGATCGCCCTCCTGATCGCCGTGTTTTTTAGGCTTTCACATCACAATTTAAGATGTCATTTAAAGCCCAATTTAAGAGTCAGTTGTCAATTGTTCACGGCTTTGTTTCAACTTTTCCCACAACAGTTCAATTTGGTTATAAGCATCCTTGGGTGTAATTTTGCCACCTGTTTCTAAACAACAAATAAAGCTGACTCGTTGAGCAAATTCTTGAAGATTGGCATTAAACACCAAATTATCAGGGTTGATTTGACCGTGATAGCGAGAGTGAGGATACAGAAAATCATTGAACGGGGCTTTCATGACGATCTCCATCAGATAAACGGTAGAGCCATCCAAAGAAGGGCTAGATCTTTTACCTCGATGTCAAGCGAACTGATTCCGCAGCAGGGTTAATCAATGGGGCAAATTTCACCCATTTGTAGGAGCACCTAACACCCATTAGAACCTGCGTAGTTAGCTGCCGGAATTCTCTCTTCAAAGCTAGTGCAGCGTCACACCTTATTTTTAGGATTGTTGGTTTGAGCGTCTCGCTCACGGCACGAGCAAGATGCACGCACTACCCTAACTTTTAACTGTGACGCAGCACTAGCGTGTTTAAACAAATTCTCTCAGTCCCCTAAATCTCCAATGCTGGGGACTTTGAGCCTTTGTCAAAGGCCCTGCCAAGATCTTGGGCAATGATATACCCATCCTTTGCTCCATGTCCTCTATCTTTTAATCCTCATTCACTAGCCAATGAGGGTGTTGGGTTAACAAATTTGCCACTTCAACACTCGTTAACGGTTTCGCAAAGAAATAGCCCTGACCATATTCGGCATTAAGCGATCGCAACAAGTTCATATGCGTTTCGGTTTCAACTCCCTCCGCGACAATCTCCATTCCCAGGTTGTGTGCCAGCATGACGATCGCCCGGACAATCTCATCACTCTCACCATCGGCTCCCAATCTGCCTACAAAGGATTGGTCAATCTTAACCACATCAAAGGGGAACCGTTGCAAATAGCTGAGGGACGAGTATCCAGTGCCAAAGTCATCAATCATGAGTTGCACTCCCAACTCTTTCAGTTGCTTAAGCATGGCAGTGGCTTTATCAGGGTTCTCCATGATTGCGCTCTCCGTAATCTCTAGCTTGAGGTTGAGCTTGAGATCGCCTTGCCGCAGGTGCGTCTCCCGGAGGATGTAGCTGATCTGCTCAATCAGGTCAGGTTGGGAAAACTGTTTGGTTGACAGATTCACACTGATGGATAGGGGCAACTTTTCAGGAAACTCGTGGTGCCAGGTGTTGAGTTGGTGGCAGGCTTGGGACAAAATCCATTGCCCCAACGGAATGATGAGTCCGGTATCTTCAGCAACGGGAATAAACTCACCAGGGGAAACCCAACCTCGTTCAGGGTTTTGCCAACGAATTAAAGATTCAAATCCGGTAATCTTGCCCGTTTTGAGGTTGACGATGGGCTGATAGCGCATTTGAAATTCTTGACTGGGACTGTTGATGTCAGTTGCAGCGATCGCCCGCCGCAGGTCAGTCTCCATTTGCAACAGCGCAACTGCCTTGACATGCATGGCACTGTTAAAAATCTCGTGCCGTGCCCGTCCCAACGCCTTCGCACGATACATCGCCGTATCCGCATTTCGCAACCAGTCTTCGGGGCGATCGCACCCTGCATCACTCAAAGCAATGCCGATGCTAACCGTGGTAAAGACTTCTTGCCCGTTAAGGTTGAAGGGTGATTCCAGTTCTCGGTGAATTTGTTCTGCCAGACGGGTCGCGTCACTGATATCTCTGACGTCTTCCATCAGGATCGTGAACTCGTCCCCACCTAGCCGTGCAAAGGTATCTCCAGCCCGCAAACAGGGTTGTAAACGACGGGCGATCGCTACGAGCAACTGATCCCCAACGACATGTCCCAGGCTGTCATTCACCACTTTGAAGCGATCGAGGTCGAGGAACAGGACTGCAAACTGGTGATCGGGTTGTCGCTTTGACCATTCGATCGCCTGTCCTAAACGGTCTAAAAACAGCGCACGGTTCGACAAGCCAGTCAGTCCGTCGTGCAGGGCATCATGCAACAACTGTTCCTCGGCTCGTTTGCGTTCTGTGATGTCGGTCTGTGATCCCGCCATCCGGTAAGCTTTTTGCTCCTGATCACGCACCGCCAGACCCCGTGTGAGAATCCAGCGATAGGTGCCATCTTTGTGCAACATGCGATGTTCAATCTCAAAATGCAGGGTCAAGCCTTCCAGATGTGCTTCTAGCTGTGCCTGCAACCACTCCAACTCCTCTGAATGAACCCGGTTAAACCACTCTTCTGGGGTGTTGCCGATCGCCTTATCATCGTAGCCCAGCATTTCCTTCCAGCGAGGAGAAAAATAAATTTCGTTGGTTCTCAGGTTCCAGTCCCACAAGCCATCATTTGCCCCCTGTACAGCCAGGGCATACCGCTCCTGGCTTTCCCGTAGTGCCTCCTCAAATTTGCGGCGGTCGGTGATATCGATCCCCACAAACACAGCCGCTTGATCGTGGGCATATTTTTGCGCAACCACCAGATAGCTGCGATCGGAGCCATCCACCCTGGCAGCAATTTCAACGGAGCTTTCCTTGACCGGACTGACAATAAACTCCCGCACAAACTCAGCAAAACCAGGGCTAGATTCCATAAAGCCAAGTTTTTTGCCAATAAAATCCTCTGGGCGCACCTTAAAGGTTGCAGCCAAATAGCGGTTGATCCCTAAGTATTCCAGATCAGAACTAAACCACGACACACAACCGGGCACCGCATCCAACACTGCTTGAAACTGGTCTTTGGCAACCTGCATCGCTGCTTCTGCCCGTTTGCGATCGCTGATGTTTCGACCGAAGACGGCAACCCCCGTAATGCTCTGATCGGCAGTGACAATGGGGCTAAAGGACACCTCGATATCAGAGGGTAAGTTGGGCAGATCATAATGAAGCTCAACAACAAACCGCTCTCCTCGCAGGGCGCGATCGTAGTAGCCAATCCACGTCGGTTGCAACTCGACTGGCAAGCACTCAACCAGGTTCAGGTTAGGTTGCAGTTCAACGCCATAGGCAGCTTGAAACTGGCGTTTAAACACAGCGTTAAAGACAACCACTTTGTAATGCAGGTCGATCGACCAGACCGCATCTTCTGTGTTTTCAATAACTGCTGAAAGGTTGGCTTCCCGCTCTTGCAATCGTTGCATTAGAGGCACTTCGATGGCAGACTCCTTAAAAAGACCATCGACATGAGCCGTATAGTCAGCCTCCATATTGACCGTTTGAGGAACACTCACTGTGTCTGAGGCATCATTTGGGGCGTTAGCTGAGACTTTAGACACGTTGGTGTCCTCACTAGGATTGTCGGAAACTACAAGGAAGGGAATCGTAATTCCGCGCTCTTGCAGCAATTTACGGGCGGTCGCGGCACTGAAGTTTGGTAGCTGAGAGTTAGCAATAATCATCTGCCAGGGGTGCTGCTCCAGTGCAGCAAGCATTGCTTCAGCCGTATCAACCTGCTTAACCACTGGGCTATAACCGTTTTGCTTGAGTTTTTGAGCGAGCCGTGCCGCATCATCAACAGAATGTTCAACAATCAGCACATGCAGCAATTGGCTCACTAAAGCTCACCTCCAAATAACACGATTGACAGACCACTACACCCTGATTCTTCCGTTGATGGCGACAGAATTACTTAAGAAGACAAATGAGAGCTATTCGTACGGAATAAAACTTATACCGTTGGTGAAACCCCTTAGAGGCATTGTAACCAGAAGGTTAATTTTCCAAAAGCCTTGTAACGGCTCGTTTGTGTTGATTTGCTTAAGGAAATATTTAATTTTTCTGATTTATCTACTATCAAAGGAATGGTTATCGGAGGATGAGCATGACGAACAGGTTGCGATTTCAGTCAGGCGGTGACAGATAAATTTCTGAAAAGCGGTATAACCCTTACCAGACAATGAAATCCGACCTGACCCCAACAAAGTGGTCATTAAAATTTGTTAAAGTTTAGACGGATCACTCTGTCCTCAACCACACACCACACCCCATGCTTCGACTGGAACACATCAGCAAAATTTATCCCACTGGCGAAGTCTTAAAAGATGTTAACTGGGAGGTCAAACCAGGCGATCGCATCGGTCTGGTGGGTGTCAACGGAGCAGGCAAATCGACTCAACTGAAGATCATCGCTGGTAAGGTTGAGCCGACCAGCGGCGAGATTATTCGTCCTTCAGGGTTGCACATTGCCTATCTGACCCAGGAGTTTGAAGTTGATCCCGGTCGAACCGTACGGGAAGAATTTTGGCGGGCGTTTGATGAAGCCAACCGAGTGCATGAAGCCCTGACCGAAATTCATCGCCAGATGGAAACGGCTGACCCTGAGAGGTTGGACCAGTTAATCCACAAAATGGATCGCCTACAACGCCAGTTTGAAGCCCTGGATGGCTACTCGCTGGATGCTCGAATTGAAAAGATTTTGCCGGAACTGGGGTTTGAGCTAGAGGATGGCGATCGCCTGGTCGATTCTTTTAGTGGCGGTTGGCAAATGCGGATGAGTTTGGGCAAAATTCTGCTGCAAGAACCCGATTTGCTGCTGCTGGACGAGCCGACAAACCACCTTGATCTGGAAACTATTGAGTGGTTGGAAACCTATCTCAAAGGATTGACTACACCCATGGTGATTGTCTCCCATGACCGGGAGTTCCTCGATCGCCTCTGCACCCAGATCGTTGAAACCGAACGGGGCGTTTCTACGACCTATTTGGGCAACTACAGCACTTACCTCCAGCAAAAAGAGGAAAACCAGCAGGCACAACTCAGTGCCTATGAGCGGCAACAGAAGGAACTGGAAAAACAACAAGCTTTTGTCGATCGCTTTAGAGCCAGTGCTACCCGTAGCACTCAGGCCAAAAGCCGCGAGAAACAACTGGAAAAAATTGAGCGGATCGAGGCTCCAACAGCAGGACTCCGAACGCTGCATTTCCGCTTTCCGCCCGCCCCCCGCAGTGGTCGCGAAGTGGTCATCATCAAGGATTTGACTCACGCCTACAATGACAAAATTTTGTTTTTAGGGGCTGAGCTGTTAATCGAACGGGGCGATCGCATCGCAGTTCTTGGTCCCAATGGAGCAGGCAAATCGACTCTGCTGCATCTGATTATGGGAATGGAGCAGCCGACCGAAGGGATCGTAAAGTTAGGGGATCATAACGTAATCCCCGGATATTTTGAACAAAATCAAGCGGAAGCGTTAGATCTAGAGAAGACGGTCATGGAAACCATCCATGATGAGATGCCCGATTGGACAAATGAGGAAGTGCGAACATTGCTAGGGCGGTTTCTCTTTGCTGGAGATACTGTTTTCAAAAAGGTAGAGGCACTCAGCGGTGGCGAAAAAGCCCGTCTGGCTCTAGCAAAGATGCTGCTCCGTCCTGCCAACTTGTTAATTCTCGATGAGCCGACAAATCATCTGGATATCCCCGCTAAAGAGATGCTAGAGGAGGCAATTCAAAACTATGACGGAACGATGATCATTGTGTCTCATGACCGATATTTCATCAGTCAAGTAGCGAATAAAATTGTTGAAATTCGAGATGGAGAATTTCGTCTCTATCGTGGTGATTACCACTATTACATGGACAAAATTGCGGAAGAAAAAGAGAAAGTTAGACTAGAGGCGATCGAGGCTGAAAAAGCGGCTAAAGCGGCTGCTAAACGTGAAAAACAAAAACAGAAAGAGAAAGCCCGAAAAGGTTAAAAGCCTGCTAAGATGCATTTTGCTATTATCAATTGGGTACTCTTTACGGATGAACGATAGTGAATTTGAGTGAGTATATAAACTTAATTTATGATTCATCAATTCACAAACTTTGCTATCTATTAGGCAAGTTCATCCGGTAATGTCAAAAGCCTGAATGGTATCATTACTAAAAAATTACTTAATCATTTAGTGGAAGGGCTATCTGCATGGCACAAGCGCCGATCTCTCCAGTGGTGCTAGTCATCCTAGACGGGTGGGGTTACCGTGAAGACACAGATGGTAATGCCGTCGCTGTCGCCGACACGCCAATTATCGATAGCCTTTGGGCTGCTTATCCAAGAACCCTGATTCGCACATCCGGCAAAGATGTTGGTTTGCCTGACGGACAAATGGGTAATTCCGAGGTGGGACATCTCAACATCGGTGCGGGGCGGGTTGTTCCTCAAGAATTGGTTCGTATTAGCGACGCCGTTGAAGATGGAACGCTACTTAGCAACTCTGCTCTTGTCAAAGTGTGTCAAGAGGTGCAGCGCAGTGGTGGTAAGTTGCATCTGGTGGGCCTGTGTTCTGAAGGTGGGGTTCACTCCCATCTCAATCACCTACTGGGCTTACTGGATCTGGCAAAAGATCAACAATTGACCGATGTCTGTATCCATGCCGTGACCGATGGACGCGACACAAAACCGACGGATGGGCTGGAGGCAATTCAACGCATTCAGGCTTACACCGAGAAGATCGGCTTGGGCCGCATCGTTACTCTGAGCGGTCGCTACTACACCATGGATCGGGATCATCGTTGGGATCGGACTCAAAAAGCCTACGAGACGATGGTTCAAGATGGAGCAGGTAGCGGCATTTCAGCATTAGAAGCGTTGCAAGCCTCTTACAACGAAGGTGTGACTGATGAGTTTGTCGTGCCTACTCGTTTGGCTCCTGGTGCTGTTGAACCGGGTGACGGAGTCATTTTCTTTAACTTCCGTCCTGACCGTGCCCGTCAGTTGACTCAGGTGTTTGTCGATCCCAACTTTAAGGGCTTTGAGCGGGAACAGATCACACCTCTCACCTTTGCAACCTTTACCCAGTACGATCCCAGCTTGCCCGTGTTAGTGGCATTTGAGCCACAAAACCTCAACAACATTCTGGGACAGGTGATTGCCCAACACGGGTTGCGCCAATTCCGCACGGCTGAAACTGAGAAATATGCCCATGTTACCTATTTCTTTAACGGCGGTATTGAGGAACCCTTTGAGGGTGAAGATCGGGAACTGGTCATGAGCCCAATGGTGGCAACCTACGATCGCGCTCCTGCCATGTCAGCCGATCAGGTTACCGATGTGGCGATCGCTGCTGTTGAAAAGCGCATCTATTCTCTGATTGTGATCAACTACGCTAATCCTGACATGGTGGGTCACACCGGACAGATGGATGCCACTGTGACGGCACTGGAAACGGTCGATCGCTGTTTGGGTCGATTGTTAGACAGCATCATCAAGGCAGGGGGCACAACCCTGATCACGGCTGATCACGGTAATGCGGAGATCATGTGGGATGAGCAGGGCAACCCCTGGACAGCACACACGACAAACCCCGTCCCCTTTATTCTGGTTGAAGGCGAAGGGCGTAAGATACCCGGACATGGCACAGAAGTCGTATTCCGGTCTGATGGGCGGTTGTGTGACATTGCTCCAACTATCCTGGAGATCTTGAAACTGCCTCAACCCGCTGAAATGACAGGGCGATCGCTCCTGGAGCCTGTAGGGTTTGATGTGCGGGCAAACCGTACCCCCGTACGTTTGTCTCTGTAATCCCTATACATCGACTTAGTACTGTGATTCACACATAGGGTTTGGAAATAAAACCAAGGGGGTATGGGGGCTTCGCCCCCAGTCAGGGGTTCCACCCCTGCACCCCGAATTCCCACCCCTATTTACGACGAGTTGTACTTAGTACTGTTTAGGGTTTGGAAATAAAACCAGGGGGATGTGGGGGCTGTGCCCCCAGTCAGGGGTTCCACCCCTGCACCCCAAATTTCCACCCTTATTTCCAGCGAGTTGTACTGAGAAATACATGGACTGAGGGGCAGGTTCGGCTGAAAAACCGTGACTATGGGTAACTAATGAGTTACCTCCCCTATTGCTCTGTCTGCCCTGGAACTGTTCAATTGATATAAAATCATTGAATAATGGAAGGGAGAACCTGGGCTTCAGTTACCGAGCGTTCCATTCCCCTTGATTACTCCTTATTCGCGTTCAAAGCTATGACCCTTATTACCATCCTTCGTACTATTTGGGCGATCTCAGCCGTATGTTTGATCATCGTGGTGTTGCTTCATAGCCCCAAAGGTGATGGACTGGGCGGATTAGGAGGACAAGCACAACTCTTTACCAGCACCAAGAGTGCCGAAACGACATTGAACCGAGTCACCTGGATTCTCACAATCCTCTTTATTGGTCTGACGATTCTGATGAGTCCTAAGCTCTTAGGTCAGTTGGGTTAACCTTGCGGCGTTGGTCACGGTTGACACGATTTTGGCTAGGGCTGGTTTTTACAGCCCTGTTTACAGTTTTAACGGTAGGCTGGCTGAATGCCTCAGGTATTGCGCAGGAGTCATCCGCACCCTCTACTCCACCCCTTCCTCCCCTACAGGTTCATCCACTGCCCGTCTCTCTAGCTCAATGGCAGGATGATACCCAACAGGGGAACTATTTTTTGCAGGTGAGCCCTACTGAAGTCGGTTATTTGATCTGGTCGCGTTTTCCAGTGCGGGTATTTGTTGAACCTGTTGATACAGCTTCGTCTGAAGCGAATCGCGATCGCGCCCAACACTGGGTTAATGCCGTCACTGAAGCCGTACAGGAGTGGAATCGGTATTTGCCTCTGACCATGGTTGAGTCAGCGGACAATGCTGATATTACTGTTTGGCGGCGATCGCCCACCCTCCAACAAAGTAATGGCACCTTGCGTGCTCGCTCCGCAGAAACTCGCTACACTCTATACATCGAGCGGAGTGAGAGTGCTCCACCGAAATTAGTTCATCGCTTCACGATTGAGTTGCGTCCCAGTCAGACCACTGATTACATTCGAGCGTCAGCCCGTCACGAATTAGGACACGCTTTAGGCATCTGGGGACATAGCCCCCTACAAACGGATGCCCTGTACTTTTCTCAAGTTCGCAATCCTCCGGGGATCTCCGTGCGAGATGTGAATACCCTGAAGCAGATCTATGAGCAACCCACTCGCCTGGGATGGCAACTATAGCAACTGTCGAGACAAGGATTTTGGCGGTTGAAAGCCCAACTGTCAGAACAAAACCAATCTGCGTTGGTTCGTTCATCTAATACCAAATTAAATTGTGATCAAGGCAGATATCGGTAGGGGCGGGTTTTGCAGATAAGTTTTTGGATTTGCCGTTAGTAAACAGCTAAACCTGCCCCTACGAGCGTCCGCATCTGCACTGGAAACCATTTAAATCGATATAACCCTGAATTATCGGTAGTTTAACGTGAATTCGGGATAAGAATTTCGGCAGTTATAGCCCTACGCATATGCATTAGGACATAAGGGGGTGTGGGGGCTGCGCCCCGAGCCAGGGGTTCCACCCTTGCACCCCTTTCTAACCTTAGTGAGTACTGCTATAAAACCACAGCTATAGGAGCAAAACCAACCTGCGTCGGTTCGTCAAATCCTGCCTTTTCCGGAGTCCGCGTCGGCGGACTTGGCTCTAGTAGCCGCGAATCTATTCGCCGGGCTCTTAAACCGAACTGACGTTATACCGATTTAATGTTTGATTGTGGCAGATCAGTGGGTAGGGGCGTTTCGCGAAACGCCCCTACGGAATCATGTGCAGCGAAGCCAATTCAAATTGGTATTAGTTCGTGAGGGCAGGGTCGGCTTCGGTAACTACGAATTCAGACTCGCCCTGCGAACCCTACTCTCCTGTAGAGTAACTGATCTCATTTGAGTGATATCGAGGTGGTTCGACATGGATGCTGATTCGCACTGGGCTAAATCGTTCTTCAAGATGAGCCTCTACGGCTTCAGTAATCTCGTGTGCCGTTTCGACATCCGTCGCATCCACAATTAAGTGCATTTCAATAAACACCTGTCGCCCTAACAAGCCTCTAGAGGCGATGCTGTGGCAGTTGAGCACTCCTGGAACTTGCATCACCACATCGTGAATTGCCTCTGGGGCGATCGCCACCTCATCAACGAGCCAGGGCAGATTGTCTCGCAATACCGTCCAGCCACTCCAAAAAACCAGCAGCGCAACTGGGAAAGACAGGACAACATCTAACCACTGAAACCCAAGTGACCAGATACCAATCAAACCTGCCAGCACACTGATCGTGACCCAAATATCGCTCATGGTGTGCTTGGCATCTGCCAACAAAATGGGGCTATCGATCCGCTGCCCTACATAGCGTTCATAAAAAGCTACAAAAATATTCACTCCTAAAACAACTAACAACAGCCATAGCTCTGAACCTTGGATGCGAACGGGTTCCCCTCCATCGATCAGACGAGCGATCGCCCCTTGTAAAATTTCAAAGCAAGCGATCCCCAGGAAAGCGGCGATCCCCAAGGCTCCCAATGCCTCAAATTTTTGGTGTCCATAGGGATGGTTGCGGTCGGGTTCAGGGGAAGAGAAATGACTGGCAACGAGTCCCAAAATATTATTTGCACTGTCTGTAATGCTATGTAGCGCATCCGCAAGCAAACTCAGAGAACCAGTTACAGTACCCACAAACACCTTCAACCCCATCACTGCAAGGTTGAGTATGAGGGTAATTATTAAAACTTTGCGGACGGTTGAGCGGCGATCGGCAACCACGTATTTAACCTGATCATTTCGGTTTCACAGCCTCTAGTGTAAAACGTCACCCCCAGCGATCGCACCGACTTTTCCAGAGACTGCTTTTATACAGCATTAACGCCAACAACCTCTTAAAGAGATAAAGTTTTATTCAAGAGTTAGCGGAGAATTCCTTAAGATACTGCTTTTTAGGCATAGATCCACTAAGAAATCTTCCATCTAGAGATATATTGACGGTGTGTGAGGCGATCGTGACAAAAAGTGAGGTTAGCCCAACCTTTTTTGGGGAACCATTACAATCAGCATAAATCTCGATGAGTGTGCGGGACTCCTGAACTCTCACCTAGAAGTAGCTGAATCATTGGCATCTAACTTGCATCTAAACTGAGGATTAACCTATGACCAAGCAGGTCTTGAAAATTGTCAAGGATACCCTGTTCAAGCGGGAACCTAAGCTATCCAGTGAGCTCACTGCTGAACAACTCTGCAAAATTGAGGCTGGAAAGGAATTCGAGATTCAGTCTTATGCCTATGCAGATGGTGATGGAGATTTTGACGGGCATATCAAATTCGCCCTGTTAAATCAAAGCCTTCAGGGGTTCAATACCTGGTATGCCTACAGCCCGCACATTGAAGTTTTATTTGATGGCGAAGTTGTTTATCCACAAGAAGAGCAAGCCTCGCCCCTGGTTCTTGAGATCGATCAAGACACTATCTTAAAGCGTCAACCTGTTGATTCCTCTAAACTCCCGGCAAACGAAAAAGTTAACATCAGCAAAGGCAAGGTGATTGAGCTTCACTCCTATGCCTATGCTGACGCCAAGGGCAGCTTTAATAATCACATCAAATGTGCGATCGCTGATCCCGACGATTACATCAACGGAATGAGCACCTGGTATGTCTTAGACCAACATGCGCATATTGAGCTAAATGACGAATTGGTCTATCCATTACCTAAAACGGCGGCTCAACCCGCCACAATTCCGACTCAAACACAACCTGCACAACCCGCAGCAGGAAACTTTACTGGCAAGAAGATTACCCTGCCAGGTGGCAAAGGAGTTGTCTACACTGACCAACCTGTTGTTCCAGGGGGAGTGTTTACCTGGGGGCAGGTCACCCACGGTGGAGTAAGAATTCCACAGCAAGCGGCTCACGTTGATAACATGGTCAAACTTGCCACCCAGCTTGAGAAGGCCAGACAGCAGATCGGCAAACCCTTCCGAATCACCTCCTGGTATCGTCCAGATCCCTGGAATGCTAAGGCAAGAGGGGCAAAAAGAAGTCAACACCTTACGGGTAGTGGAGTTGATGTGGTCGTAGCAGGGTATAGCGGCAGACAACTGGGTCAAGCTCTTATGTCCTGGTGGCCCGGTGGTTTAGGGATCTATCCCGGTAACCGTAAGCATATTTTGCACCTGGATGTGGGTCCCAAGCGGAAGTGGGGTTTTTAAGCCAGGCTCCCAAGCCAAACTTCGTATAATTGCAACCAAGTCTATTAGAGCAAGGGGCTACAGCCCCTTGTTTTTTGTCAATTGGAACCTAGATATGCCCCATCCAGATACACAAGCCCTACAAACCATTCTGGCTGATTCCCCAGTAGGTTTAGTGTTACCTGCGATCGCCTCTCTCAAGTTGCCCAATTGGTGGTTGGCGGGTGGAGCGGTTCGCAATACCGTGTGGCGATCGCTGTTTGGCGATAGTTGTCAGTTAGTGATTAAAGACTTTGATATTGCATTCTTTGACGCCCAAGGAGATCGGGAGCAGGAGTTAACCGCCAAGGATGCCTTAACACAACAGTTTCCTACCTATCAATTTGATGTTAAGAATCAGGCAAGTTTTGCCCGTTGGCGCAATGGGCGTAGACCTTATGACAGTACTGAGGATGGCATTGCTGATTGGCTGCATACTGCAACAGCGGTAGGTGTCCGGGTTGACCTGCAAGATCACTGGCAGTTCTTTATGCCCTATGGGTTGGACGATCTGTTTCAGGGGGTGATTCGCCCGACTCCAGCCCACTATCAAGATTCCGCAGCGGAACAAAAAGCGGCTACTTTTTTGCAGCAATGTCCCAATTTGCAGTTGGCGTAGAGATTACTAAGGAGATTTCTGAGAAAGAATCTACCAGTCGGTTTTTGGTAGGGGCATTTCGCGAAACGCCCTTACAGGTATTTTGTTTCCTGGAAATCTCCTAAGGATTATGGATTCAATAAAGTGCAATTTTTGTGGAGCGATTTGGCAATGCCAAACCCGTACAGCCAGGGAGTTGCTGATATAGCCGTAGCCACATTCGATGGGCGGGGGCGAGTCAGAAAGCTTTCCCAGTATCAGGTTTGAGCCATTGCTTTTACCACCGTTTTGTCACTCTAGAGCACTGACACAACTGGCATATCGGTTTCTCACTGCAAAGCAGTGATGCCGATACACTGGTTCTACGGTGGTCTAATCAAACATCCACCCTAATTACCGCTCCATTAATTCACTCCTTCGACTCCGTTAGTGTTTCATGCCTGTTAACCGCTTTCTCCACTCCCTCACTCTGTCAGCGATCGCCACTCTCACCTGCACACTCACCCATTCCAGTGCGCTTGCTTTTTCAGATACCCAATCCCACTGGGCAACCACCTGTATCGACCAATTGGCAGCACAGAACCGAGTGAGTGGCTATCCGGATGGCACATTTCGTCCTGAAGCAACGGTCACCCGCACTGAGTTTGCCATTCTCATGCTCAACTCGTTTAGAAATGTTGAGCCGACTCGCCCTCTCAGGATGTTTCGAGATGTTCCTGCAAGCTATTGGGGCTATCAAGCTATTCGGGATGCCTATGCACGAGCATTTTTCTCAGGCTATCCCGATGGAACATTTCGACCTACAGAAGCGATTCCTCGGGTGCAGGCGATCGCCATTCTGGCTAATGCAACTCACATGCATAGTTGGGAAACGGATACCGTTCTTCAACAGTACTTTGATGATGCTCAACAGGTGCCAGCGTATGCCAGGAGAGCAATTGCCGCAGGAACGGTGGGGCGGTTAGTAGTGAACTATCCCAATGTGCGGCAACTGCGACCCAACCAAGCCATCACTCGTGGAGAGTTGGCTGCATTGATGTGTCAGGCGGTTGGGTTACCTCGAACGGTGCCTTTGGAGTACATTGCAGGCGATCGCACGCTATTTACCATTCCCCCGGAAATGGGAGGATATGACCGCTTTTCGGAGGGTTTAGCTCCCTTCGCATTCAATGGCAAAACCGGGTATATGAATCAACGGGGAGAAGTTGTCATTCCTCCCCAGTTTGATGAAGCGTGGATGTTTTCCGAAGGGTTGGCAGCCGTGCGAGTTGGCTTCCAGTGGGGCTTTATCGATCGCACTGGAGCCTATGTGATTCCGCTGCAATTTACCACTCGTCCGGGCGACTTCTCAGATGGGTTAGCCAGTATCCGTACTGAAACTGAACAAACTGGATTCATCGATAAAACTGGAGCAATCGTCATCGAACCGCAGCCCTATTACGTAGCTTCTTTTGCTCAAGGATTGGCAGCGATCGCGGTAGACGGCAAATATGGCTTTATTGACAAAACAGGGGCGATCGTCATTCAACCTGCCTTTGAAGAGGTCAGAGCTTTTTCAGATGGGTTGGCAGCTGTGAAAGTCCGATCTTCTCCTTCATCAGATGCTTTGTGGGGCTATATCGATCGCACCGGAAGGTTCGTGATAGAGCCACAATTTTATAACGCTGAACCTTTCTCCGAAGGATTGGCGGCGGTTCGGGTTCCTATGGTTAACGACGGATTAACCTGGGGTTACATCAACCGTGCAGGTGACGTGGTCATTCAACCTCGATTTTATGCCCCCTTAAATTCTTATGTGCCAGTGGCAACTCCCTTTTCTGGGGGCATTGCCATGGTACGACGGGGTGATCAGGCAGGATTTATCGATCGCAACGGTCAATGGGCGATCGCGACTCAATTTATCGATGGCGATCGCGTCTCAGATGGGATGGCGCGAGTCAATGTAGGCGGACGGTGGACATTGGTACAAACGGGTTGCACTCACAGTGACGGATGTTTTTTCTCCAATGTTCTTCAAGGGGGAAGGTGGGGTTACATCCAACTGCCTCGCCCTACCAATCCATAGAAGAATGCTAAAGCTCTCTAACCACCCCTCGATTACTATACCAATGGACGGGGCGGAACATCACCATTTGCCTGGACATACTCATCTTTTAACTCTTGAAAGTAATCCATCAAACATTGCCCCGTTTCACACCAGTAAAGCTCATGCTGAAGGACATAATCATGACAACCACAGCAGAACGTGTATTCACCATACAAAAATGGATTGACTAAGTAACTGCGAATCATCGTTTCTGGCATTTGAGTTGCGACTTCGCAATGCGGGTGGAAGTAAGTTTGTGGCACTGCATCCAGGGTTCCCTGATAACGCTGTTCCGGTGGAACAGTAATATGATCGGTCATTTGACCGTCTTGCAGACGTTTTGTGTGTTCTGCTCGGTGACTGGCGTAATGCGAAAAAAAGACAATTTCGTGACAAAATCCACAGTGAACAAAAGGAACATTGTATAGTCCTGGTTTTGTTTCCTGAATGTAGTCAAACCCCATTTCGAGATGTTTCCATTCCCATGCTGGGATACTCTGAAACACCCGCTCTATATCCGTTGGATCATCAGTGACACAGTTAATTGCAATTGGATGAAAGTCATCCCAGGAACCCTTTTGACCGCTGCCCTGATATAAAGCAACCGTAGCAAGTTTTGTACCCACTGAAGGAATACCATTCTTGATCCATCGCAACGGCTGAGGCAAGATTTTGATGACATAGTGTTGCTGTCTACCAGTAGAGAGATTGGTCAGCACAGCGACTAAAGGCGGATTTGATGCAACGACAACACCAGGGTTAACACAGCCATAAATAAAATGCTCACGCACATGATTGAGCAACCATTTAAGTTGGTTTAACTGTTGTGATATGCCTAACCAAAAAAATGCATCAAATATAATGATGCCTAACAAGGCAAGAGGTAAGTTCTCTAAACTTTTACCAGTTTGGACAAGTCCAATTGCTGCTGATATAAAAATCAGATTTATTAGAAGAGCCAATGCCACTAGAAAAATGAGTGGAATTAGCAACCGAGTTGGTTTTTTGGGGAAATGAGCTAAACCAGAGAAGGTAGTTGATACGAAGCTTGCCGGGATTAGAGGCGCGTGTTCGAGGGTCTACCGTGAGGGGAGGGTTAGGGGAATTTGTCATTGCCGATTTGCCAATCTCCACTAAGAAGAGAGGGATTGTAAATTAGATTGTGTCAAAGGTCAGAAATGAGATCTAATGAACTACTAGACCCGAGACACTCGTACTATGACTTTTCGACCTGAACTCCTCGAT